>NZ_AXVB01000009.1:0-227499 GCF_000482345.1 Bacillus sp. UNC437CL72CviS29
TCTTGATGAATTTGTATAATTTTTTGGGTTAATTCTTCATTTTCACGACGACGCTTTGACTCTGTTTTGTGCTGAGATTGGTAGTAAGAACTTCTCGCTATCCCAAGAGTTTGGCACATCATATGAACAGGGTGTGTTTCTTTTTGACAATCGATAAATTGGTGTAATTCTGCATCTTTTATTTTCTCGCGAATATGGCCATAGCCTTTTTTAAAATTTCATTCTCTTCTTTTAGACGAACCATTTCTTTTTTCATTCGTTTTAGATCTTCGAGCGTCATTTCATCCTCATCAACTGATGTGATAGGAGAATATATTTTAATCCATTTATAAACGGTTACTTCTGATACGCCATACTCGCTACTTAACTGTTTGACAGGTTGTCCCGAATGATATAATTCAACAACCATTTTTTTAAACTCTTCATTAAATTTCTTGTTTGTCATACGGACACTTCCTCCTTGAAATCCATTGTAAGGACTTAACTAAGTTGTGTCCATATGACTATACTAACTCCAGAATAAAGGTATTACATTAACTTCCAATAACGCATGTTATATTAACTAAATTAGCTTAAGATTAAATCATTGGAGGAAAAAATATGAAAAATAAAATACCTCTAATAACATTCATTTTAGCTGCTTTATTTGTAGCTGGAGGTTTTGCATTCTTCTACTGGATTAAAACATTCCCATTCAACTAAAGAAACCTAACTACCGACAACAAGAATTATGTAAAAAGTAAAGCCATCCTGTTTGATGTGCACCCCAATTGTTAGACACGAATAACAATTGGAGGTGTACATCAGTATCAGTTGGACGGCTTTCTGTATTTTTTGCTTAGCGTGTTTTTTTCCAAAATGCTGGCGGTACCTCGTATAAAACATACATAAAAAAATTGTAAAAACTATTACTAAATCAAATCCTGTTCTTCATTAATAAATTTTGTAATTTTATTCCCGTATAATATCTTCTTTGGATTTATAATTATAATTAAAATCGCAACTATCAAATAAAAAATTGCATTATACATAATTAATTCAATTAATTTTCCATTTATTATGCCAATAAATAAATTAAAGAAAAAGTGGATGATCATTGGAATAATTAAATTTCGATTTAAATTATAAAATGCTGTCATGATAATTGTAGTAGATATAATTGCAATCATAAAAAACAAAATATATTTGATTAAATTACTGCCTGTAAAACCTGTAGTAAACCATATAGGTAAATGCCACATTCCCCACCAAAAACCAATAATTATTGAAGATTTTAATGGCGAATATTTTTTTTGAAGCTCCATTAATGCAAAACCTCTCCACCCTAATTCTTCTCCTAGTGGTCCAGCCACAATAGTTTTAACAAAGTAATAAATTAACACGCCCCATGTAGTTTTATTAAAAATCGAGTTTGCTTCACTGTTAATCGACACGAGAAACAACATCATCAAAAATATAATTATTTGAATCATACTTACAGTAAGAACTATAGGGAAACTAAGTTTATTTTTAAATCTATCTTTTACGAATCGAATAAAACTCTGTCCAGGATAGAGTTTTTTAAATAGCAACACAAAAGCAAAAGTGGAAGACCAAGCTGATATACAAAGCATTACATCAAAAATCCACGTTGGAAAATCTAATAACTTGGTGACTCCTACAAGAAGAAAAAGTGGCCAAAAAATAATGTTGGTTAATAATATAAAACTTACCACCGGTTTTTTCAGTCTTTTATCTCCATTCACATACAATCCCACCTTAAGCTAAATTTTTAAAGTACAATAATGTACCTATTCAGTGCATCATTATAATACACCGAATTTTCTTTCTATTATAGCTATATTTTCTTTCGAAATATTACCAGTCAATTAATAAAACAAATTTTTAACTGCTTATAATGAGACGTTATGTTAACTGAACATGTATAGGATATACAATGCTTAATTTTGATATTATTAATGTATTAACGACTTTTTAGCTAAGGGGGAGAAGAAAATGGAACAAGTATTAGAGATTTCGAAGTTCTGGATTAAAGAATCTGATTTAACAAGCACACAAATCAATCCCAAAGTTACTCTGATAACTACGGGAGAGCAAAACTACGTTTTAAAACAAAAAGGAGATCTTGATCAAATTATCGCTGAAGTTAAACTATTGACCATTCTTCCAAAATATAACATCAAGGTTCAACAACCACTAAAGACTTTTGAAGGAGAGTATTTCATTTCGTACGAAGATACATATTACTGTATGTACGAATACTTAACTGGTAGTGCTCCAGGGGTCAAAGACATAGATCAACTCAAAGTATTAGCAAACGATATAGGAAAAGAAATCGCTAAACTACATCAAGGTCTAAGTAAGTTACATACTGAAGTACAATTTATAGAACGTAACTTATACATGGATATTTATAAATGGGCTATACCTACTATTGAGAAAAATCAAATTGCTAATTCTAATTCTAAAGTTATACAACTCATGAAACAGTTGAAATCAAACATGGAAAAGATATTGCCATCTTTACCAAAACAAATTATTCATAGGGATACACATCTATCCAATTTAATTTTTGAAAAGAACTCATTTACGGGATTTTTAGACTTTGAGATTGCGGAAGTAAACATAAAGATTTTTGATATTTGTTATTGTCTAACAAGCATATTGAGTGAACTGTTTACTGATGAAAAGTTAAAAAGCCAATGGTTTAGCTTAATTAAACCAATCATCGAAGGATACAATAATCAAAATCCTCTTACACAAGAGGAAAGAAGCGCACTATGGCATGTCATGTTAGGAATACAAGTAATCTTTATGACTTATTTCATAAGTTCACCAGAATTATTAAAGATAAATCAAGACATGTTCCTTTGGATTTATGAAAATAAGAAAATCATTGAAGAATGTGTATGGGCTGTATCAATAGGTTAGTAAATTGATTGAATTCCGAGTTCGAAAATTATGTAAATGAGCAGTCCATATGGACCGCTCATTTACATAATTTTCGTTATTGGAAGTAATTGCACCTACTAATATTGGAAATTAATGATTGTATAGTATCGTGTGAAATATCTGTAAGGAATACTTTCTGTTGTATTTCCTTTTTGAAAAGTTAAAGAATTTCCGTATATATCTCTACTTATAAATTCCCATCCGTTTTTCTCTTTCATTTCAATATAAGGATCTAGTTCTCCTCGTTTTACTAAATAAGGGTGGGTAATATCATCTGTTTGCACTTCCATTATATTTTTATCTGCAAGTACCATCTTTGACATAGCAATTGCCAATGGTATCGGATTTCCTTCTTGAAAAATGACATCCTTTTTTTGTACAAAGAATACGCATGCAACACTAAGTATTATAGATAAGACAATGAAAGATAACCTTAATTTCATCAAATCTCCCCATTCCTTTCTACTTTAAACACTATTTCTTTTTTTTATAATATAACCCTGCTCAAAAGGGAATTTATATAAAATAAATACATCCTTTTATTATGTATATCCTATACATACCCGATTAACATAACGTCTCAATATCGGTAGCAAGGATAAGATGGATCCCTACTCTCACAAAGAATCCCCGGCCTATCAACATTCTGTGAAACATCCTCTTCACCTACGTATGTAGTTTCTTTTTCATCCCATTATATTAGTGGTTAAAAGCAAACATTGTCTTTATTTTTTTTCCTCCATATGCATAAAATTCCTCATAAACTAACGGCTAGCTTATGGGATAATCATTAACTCAAGGCCAATTTATGTTTCCAATTCCGTTAGATAATTAGATAATCACCTATAAAAGTAAGTGTTTTCCAGCCAACTAATGCTTCCAAATACAATCGACTTATGGGTAAAGTGACATTAAGTCCTTTTTATTTGCAAATTTATGTGATATATTTTTAACATAAAGAGCGAAATATATCACATAGGGGGATTGTATGAAAAATAAAATAGCTTATTTAGGATTTATCGGTTTTTTAGGTTTTTTGGGTCCTTTCACATTTTTAGGTGATATTACGTGGGTAGGTCTCTTATTCAGTTTCTTTTTCTTCTTCGCATATGCAAAAGTAGTACCAGATGAGCTTTTTATACTACATGTTCGCATCTCTGCTACAAGAGCTTTTTTCGTAGCATTGGTACTAGGTATCATACTAGTTTTGAGTATTTTTATTTTTGAAAATCTACATATAATTCGTTTCCTTGTTATTATTTCAGTTTTTGCACCATTAGGTACCTTCTTAGTTAATTTAGAAATATTTGAGCGTAGAGAAAAGAAAGGAATGCAAGATGCCACTTAAGACTCGAATGAAAGAATATAGAATAAAGTTAAATATGTCTCAGGAAGATTTAGCTAATAAGGTTGGGGTTAGAAGAGAAACAATTGGCAATCTCGAAAACGGAAAATATAACCCTTCATTCAAACTTACTTATGATATTGCAAAGGTTTTGGAAGCGCCTATCGAGGCTCTGTTTTGGTTTGAAGAATAGATTAATTCTAGTACAAGTAAGTGAACTTTTCTAATTGATATGTTCATGAGTTTTGATCAATCTTTTTTATAAAATCTACATCCAGACTTTTAACATGGGAATCCATTTTGATTAATCTTGATATGCTCCCCATTAGGTAGACAGATAAAAAATAAAATTTGTTTTCCTCGAGGTGTATTTGTATCAAACTGACCCTTAATACTAATGCCTTTATTCTCAAGTTTGTTGAAGGCTTGGTTCTAAATGGATATTACGTCTAATTTGTTTAACTCTATATTTATTAGATAGATTTTATATAACAAGGAAAAAGTAGGGAAATGAACGACAAAACTGCACAGTTAACCTCTTTGGAATCTAGATGAAACTTATACCAAATTCAAGAGAATATTTTTTATCGTGCGATTAAAAATTGTCGTTGAGGCACAATTTAAGTATTGAAATTTTCTATACTTAGATGTATTATATTTTTGTATTTTTCTCTATCTGAAACAGAGAAAACTTCATCACTTCTGAAAGGACCCGAACTTCAACGGGTTCTTTTTCTACTTGAATTCATTTCTGATGCATTGTATTATATTTTCATGTCTTACTTACATAAATCATTATCGGAAAGAATCTGCATTCGAGCAGATTCTTTTTTTATGGGTTGGTATTTGCTTTTCTTAGCTTGATGGGTATGTATGGTGCCCCCTTCCAGAAAATAAATCATATCCTATAATTATGCTTATTTCACAACAATTTTAACTTCGGCCCCATCTGGTAATTCCCCACTTTATAGCCTAGATAGGAGTCAGCACCGCTATTATCAGCTGGTTTTATATTTCTCACTGTATTTAAAAAGATGCTCCTGGATTTCTCCAAGAACATCTTTCATAAAACTTCATTTTTCGCTTGTTTATCAGCTACCTTATGATAACAACCATGTTTTACTACTTGTCTAACATCAATTGATTCATTTTTTTCAGTTTCCACCATGTCTGAAATGTCTACAACAATTGTATTCGTTAAAATACTTACCACATATCCAGTTAATTGTAAGGAAGGATTCTCTCGATAAGGGAATCGAACGTAATCCCCAACTTCTACTTTTGTTGTAAGTTTCATATAGTAACCTCCTAAATCAACATTAATTATTCAGTAGATTTTTATCTTTTTGTTTCTGCATACTGCTTCGCAAGTTTGTAAAATGAAGAACGTTTGATACCATATTTCTCCATAGCCCCTACTGCTGTAATGGCACCAGATTTCCATTCTTTATAGGCTGTAATGAATTCTGCTGTAATTTCTACTGGAGGACGTCCTAAACGTCTCCCTTGCTTCTCGGTCAGGGCGATTCCCTCCGCTTGCCGTTGTTTAATAGCATAACGCTCTTTTTCTGCAAAAGCAGATAAGATTGTAAGAGTTGCTTTTTGAATAGCACTTTGAATGACATCATTCGTAGTCTCACCTTTGTAATTTACATTAATGAACGGTTCTTTTATAAATTGTAAGTTAATCTCATGCCTTTCGTAGTATCTGAATTCTTCTAAGACATCGTTCATACTTCTTCCCAGTCTAGTTAAAGAATCAAATACAATAGTATCTCCTGTACGAACTAAACGTTTTAACATTTGATAATTTTCACGTTTCATGTTTTTCCGGATTGTTTATCAATGAAAATATCTCGATCCTCTATCCCTAAATCCTTCATATTCTGAATTTGCCGTTCTTCATTTTGATCTTTACTTGAAACTCGTACATATCCAAATTTTTTATGTTTCATGTGATGCACCTCATCAAAAATTATAGCAAAAACATCTGTAAATGTGCAATTAATATACAGACATCTGTAAAATAAGAAGAGGGCATTTACGGATGTAGTTTTTTATAGTTTTATATAGTTTTATATATATCTGTAAAAGTATACCTTTACAAATGGATGGTCGCTTTTCCCATTAGAGAAAGTAATATTCCAGTTGATATTTTAGAAAACATGGAATTTCCAGTGCTAGATAGTCTCTATTTAGCCGAAAAATAGCCTTAGCGTACACCAAATATCTTAACTTATGTCCAAATCGTGTCTAAACGTACAATTTTCTTTTTTTGATACGGTGAGGCCATGCCCATCAACTTAAGATTTTTCACTGCCCCTATAAGGGGTACCGCCAGCATTTTGGAAAAAACCCACGTTAAGAGCAAATTGGGATATTAAAAGGACTGATTAATCCATGTTTAGGTTAATCAGTCTTTTAATATTTAATGGAGTTAATTTATCCAATCTTCAAGAATTGTTAATGTTTTATTTGCTGCATCCATCTCTATTTGTATACCAATTGGGACAGTTAACATCGGGTGAGTATGGCAACAATCAAATTCTGCAATAAAGGGCAGGCTAATACCATTTAAAACCTCTAATAGAATTTCATATGGTTTTTTATTTGTACCATTATCGTTAAACTGTTCATGTTTTCCGAGGATTAAACCAGAAATTTTATCAAATATTCCATTAACCTTAAGTAATGAAAAACTTCTTTCAATAGTAGCAGCATCTTTTGTTGTATCCTCGATAAGAAGGATATCCCCTTTTTTTATCTCTGGCATATACTCGCTACCCAAAATACCAGTTAAAGTGTCTAAATTTCCTCCAATTAACCTTCCTGTTGCTTTTCCGGTATTTACACAAACCCAATCATTTTTTATAGGTTGTTTTTCCTTAGTTTTTTCTTCCCAATTGATAAATTCATCTGTCCAATAAGGTGGCTTTTTAATATAGTATGGTAGTTTTTGTTTTTCTTCCAGCATGTCGCTGAAATATTCGTATGTAAAATTAACAAATGGCTCAAATTCACCAAATGAAGGGATTAATGCAGGTCCATAAAATGTATTTATCCCAGTTTTTGCGTATATTCCTAGTAATATCGCAGTAACATCTGAATAACCTATCATTATTTTAGGATTTTTTATAAATGCCTCATAATCAATATAAGGCAATATTGAATTTGAATTCATTCCACCAATGGTTGACATTATACATTTGATGCTAGGGTTTCTTATTAATTCATTAAGTTCTTCTGCTCTCTCTTTAATGCTTCCAGCTCGGTAGTTATCATATTTACCAGTTAAATTTCCTTCTATTATATTAAATCCCTTGCTCATCAGAAATTTTTTTGCTCGATCAAATCTTTTAGGTGCTGTATAAGTTGCTGGTGATGAAGGGGAATAGATTCCAATTAGATCACCTTTTTGTAATTTACTGAGTTTCATTGCTTTATCTCCCCCTTAAATGGTATCTGCATTGAAACGAAGAACTAATGCGAATAGTCTTACAATTAATTGTACCTTATATTAATTATTACCGCGCATGTATGTAGAATTAATACAACACAATTTAAAACAAGGTTAAAATAACTCAAAAACTCTTAACGTGGTTTTTTTCCAAAATGCTGGCGATACCCCATCGCTATCAAGCTAAGGTTTTATACTGCCCCAAAAACAATAATTTTGTATACTTTTACTCTAGGGATGTCAATTTCACTATATTTAGGGTATTTATTTTTACTAACTTGATGGACATGTGGAGTCGTCCCCCTTATAAACCCTTAAGTATTTATAATCAAATATATGTTTTTGATTATATCATTGTCTGATTATTGGTTTTTTATATTACTTCGAATTTTCGGGAAAAAACCACTAATTAATAATGCCACAATCCACGTCATTATTAGAATAAAAGTTATTGTATTTCCGGAATTTAAACTTAAAACCTTCCACAAATAGGCAGCACAAAATATGAGCATAGCAGTAATAATAAGTAAAAATGTCCTAACTACTAATCCGATGTAAGATTTCTTCTCATACCTAATAATAAAAGTTCTTTTACCTTTGTACAATCTAATCACAAACAGCAGCAAATATACACCAAGTGTGCCTCCAATAACAATTGATATAATTGAGTTGTTTTTTCTTTGCTCAGCTAGAGAGAAGTAACTTTCAGGTAATTTTCCAGTTTCATATTCAATCCATGCGTGGTAAATATCCTGTCGTAAGTCTATACCACCTTCACTATTCGTAAGAATTACCAATCCATCCTTTGTATTAGGAATGAAACCATAAAAAGAATGCCAGCCTCGATTGTCACCAGAATGATAAATTAATTTCCATTGATTAGATAACTTTTTTTCAAATACACCTAAACCATTCTCACCTAATACCAGCTTTTGCATTTCATCGACACGTTCATTTTTAATGACAGCATTACCTTTATTATTTGCATCCATGCTTGCAAGTATCAATGTCATCATATCGGTAACATTTGTCTTGAGGCCTGCAGCAGCCTGTTCGGTAAATTGGTAACTAGGAAGTTCCTCTCCAAAATATCCATAGGCTTTCGAAAGATTAGGATTTTCAGGACGTTGTATGAATGAACTAGATTTCATTCCTAAAGGTTTCATAATTTGTTCTTCCATATAACGATCAAAAGATATTCCGGTAACCTCTTCAATTACAAGTTGTAAAATTGTATATCCGCCACCAGAGTAAATTGCTTCTGAACCTGGTTTATTGGTAACCTCCACTGGTTCATTAAGCCACCCTTTTCCAGACAGAGACTCCTCGATAGAATCAAGATGTTTCCCTGGTGCAACCCCAAGGTATCCTTTATGTGCAGACAGCCCCGCTGTATGGCTTAATAATCTTCTTATCGTGACTTCATTATTATTGAACTCTGAATTAGGTAATTTCCATTTGGTTAGAAATTTTCCAACGGAATCATCTAGTGATAAACGACCTTCATCTACAAGATGTAGGATTCCCCACGCTGTAAGGCTTTTAGATATGGAACCAGCCTGAAACAAAGTATCATCACTCACCGCTTTTTTTGTCTTTTTATCTACATAACCGTAGTTAAGTGTATAAGCAATACGCCCCTCATGTACAATTCCTATTGCAACCCCTGGTACATCATAGTCTTCCTGCCATTTTGGTACCTGTTCATCCATCTTTTTCTTGAAGTTTTCTATACTCCTAGCAGTCAATGCGCCCGATTCTGCCCTCACCACTTTCGTAAACCACGCTTCATTCGTAATTAATATGAAAATAATTAAACATAAAATGCTTTTGAAAATTATCGATGCTTTTTTCCTATTCTTCATTTACTCTACCCCTTTTTTCAGAATATTCTCTCCATTATTCAGGGTACCTCATTCGAATATCCATTTCTATCGATTTTCATTACCTAACCTTACAAAATTGTAATAAAAATCAACAAAACATATTAATCAGTGACTTTACTGTCCTTTATCCACGGGCAATGAATTTAATCCACAAAATAGACATGGGGTTATTTATTGTTTAAGTTAATGCCCCTAAGATACTAGTTTAGTAGACCTGATATCTATATTTCCGTACCCTTAAAAAATTTATAATAAAAAAGGTAAAATCGTGGAATACGATTTTACCTTTGACATAAGGAAAATTAAATGGGTTGATAATTATTACAAGTGGATTAGGTTTCTTGTGAATTTCAAATTAAAGGTTTCACCCAAAGTTGAGAAAAATCCACATATCCAAAATATTTCATCTTAATATTCGTTAAATCTGATGAAAAAGGAATTTGACGTGTATCATAGTATAAGGGAACCATAATAGAGGATTCTATCAGTTCTTTTTCAAGATTCGCATTTAATGAAGCCCACTTTTCAAAATTTGTATGTTTGTATTTAGAAAGGTGTTTTTTTAGTGATTTGTTTGTTTTTAAAACTTTAGCCAATGGTGAATATCTAGCTGTTAAAAAATAATAAAATGATATCTCTTGATTCATCTCGAATACTTCACCATGAATAAAGAGATCAACTTGTTCATTAAGTTTTTCATCCCTAAGATAGTTTTCAAATGGAACCCATTTAACTTGAAAAGGTATATTTTCTTTTTCTAAGATATTCATTAACCATTTTGTTGTCGCTTCTGTATACTGAGTCGCTTTTATAATAAGTGGTTCTTTAAATTCGGGACGTTTTCTTTTTGGAATATCGATTTGATGATCTATGTCTTTTAAACAGCTTTTGATATTTGAAATTTTTTGAGTATCATATTTATGAATATGATTCATATTGTTAACGATAATAGAATGTAAATAATTACGAACATCTATGTGTTGAATTGACGAATTACGCCAAGCATTCATAATTATAACGCCGAAACCTGAATTCTTTTCTACTTGAAATGTAGAATTACTTTTATGATATCTGGAAGATTGATAAATAGTATCAAATTCTAGAGGGACCTGAATGAATTCTACTGTATCTAGCAAAGGTCTTTCTTGAAAATAATCATGAAATGCTATCAATGATGTTTTCTCCAGGTTATTCTCTCCTATATAAAAACCACCGGTTCCTATGATTTGGCCGTTATTTTCCTTATAAATGCTTGTATTTATCATGCATAACATTTGTAAACAATAACTACAACTATCTGGATAATGTATATCAATAATTAATGGTGATACAATCTCTATTTTTTCTATGGGTAACCATAAGTCTTTATAATATTTATGACTACGTAGTTTTGAGAGACATAGTTTCACGTCAGCCGCTGTTAAGATGGATCCATCATGAAATTTTATAGACTTTTTTAAATATAGTCTAAGCTTAGATTGAGTTAAATCCCAACTGTGAGCTATTTCAGGGAATATGTTCCCCTTTTCATCCATATAAACAAGTCGATTGAAAACGTTCGCGACAATATGTGCACTATGTACATCGGCAGCCTCGAGCGGGTGTGTTGTTAAAAAGGGCTTTCTTCTAGGAATAATTAATTTATCATCCGAATTATGTATATAGCCAAATTTTGAATGAAACTTAGTCATCAAGCGTAGTTTACTGTTTGGAGACCAATTATATAGTAAATATTTACTGCTTTTTTCAACAGGCTGTTGATCCATAATTTCCATTACTTGTGACTCATAGATTTTTTCTATATTTTTTAACCATTGAAGAGAGGAGGAATTTCCTCTGCCTTTTCCAGAAGTGAAAGTCAGCCAACCTTCATCCATCCATTTATGTAAGTAACGTACTGTTTGCTTTGTACTTAAATTTAAAAAATCTGCTAGGTCTTGTATTTTTATATTTCCTGAAGAAAATGATTGCCATAGATTCAGTAAATTTTTATCCATTTTCCTATCTCCTTTTATAAGTGGACATGTTTTTCTGAATGTGTCCATTTTTAGTTTGATAAGTCTAGTTTAATATAACATTAGACAAAAGGAGGAGATACGATGAATTGGAAAGAATTTGAGCAAAATATAAAAGTACGCTTAATTACATCGTTTTTTAATCGTGCTGTTACATCAGCAGTAATGCCCTTTATGGCATTGTTTTTTGCTCACGAAATAAATAAAGTATGGGCCGGATCATTTTTAATCTTAACGGTTATATTAAGTTTTGTTTCAAATTTAATTGGAGGTTACATGTCAGATCGCTTTCAACGAAAGAAAATCTTATTGTTAACTTCATTTTCTAGTACTTTAATGTTTTTATTCATGACTTTAAGCTTATATCCTACAGATAAGATGCTTTGGTTATTTGCTATTGCTTATGTAGGTTTTATAATATCTAGCAGTCTTGGGCGCCCATCCATGCAAGCTATCATCATAGACTCAACTACACCAGAAAATCGAAAGGCTATTTATACAATTGACTATTGGCTTATGAATCTTTCTATGGCAATTGGTGCAGCATTAGGTGGTTTTTTATACATTAATCACCAAAAAGAGTTGTTTATATTACTGACTTTTGTTTCTGCTACATTACCGATTGCTTATAAAATTTGGCTAGTTGCAGAAGTTAAAGAGTGCCTAGAAAAAAGGCATGGAAATATAGTACTTGATCTAATTCAAAACTATAAAGTTGCTATTCAAGATAGAGCATTTTTAAGAGTTGTAATAGGGTCTACCTGCATATTTGCGGCAGAGTTTTCTTTAAACAGCTATATTGGTGTACGACTTTCAGAAACATTCAATCCAATAAGCATTGGGAACTTTGAAATAGTAGGAGTGAGGATGCTAAGTATTCTTAACATACAAAATATGCTTTTAGTAGTATGTTTAACGTTTATTGTAAATAAATTTACAGATCGCCTAAGTGGAAAAAAAGCGTTACTTTTAGGCCTTGTGCTCTATGGTGTAGGCTATGTGACAGTAACATCTGCAAACACTTGGTACGTACTGATTATTTTTAATTTTATTGCCACTGTTGGTGAACTTGTCTACTCCCCAATCAGAAATACAGAACAAGCTAATATGATTCCGGCCGATAAAAGAGGATCGTATTCAGCTTTTGCAGGTCTATCAGATATTGGCGCGGATCTAATTGCAAGAATGACTATTATCGTTGGTGCATTCTTGGTTCCTACGATGATGTCTGTTTACATTGGTATCATTGTAATAATGGGGACATTTCTCTTATATAATGGACTGTTCTTTAGAACTAATATTCAGTCTCAGGAAAAATTGAATAAAATGTCATCATAATATAATACTTTTAATGAAAAAACACGCTATTCTTTCTGTAGAATCATAGGAAAGGATGGGGTTTTTGTATGCCTATTTCTGTATCTGATGAATTACAACTATTTGCTCAAGAGATTCAAAGCTTTTTATCTCCAAATATCTTACGAGATCTTAATAGCGATGTGGCGAGACCCCTATCTAATATAATGGATTATTATTTTTATAATGGGAATGATAATCATGCAAAAAACCGATTCTCTTTACAATAAAAAGAATCGGTTTCTAGTTTTATCCTCTAGATAATATTGGACTAATGAATGCGGAAACTGGGATATTATTACTTGAGAGCATTAATTGTAATCGTGGCAGCCTGCGCGATCAGTTCATTATCATAGGTAGCATCCTTTGTATCACGACTGGACAGAATTGCAATGATAATGGGTTCTCTATTCGGTGGCCAAACGATTGCAATATCATTTCGTGTTCCGTAGCTTCCGGCTCCTGATTTATCAGCGACTTCCCAGTCTTTTGGTACGCCAGCGCGGATGAGTTTGTCTCCTGTAGCGTTTCCGTGCATCCAATCCGTAAGAATTTTACGTTTGTCAGCTGGGAGTGCATTTCCAGCTGTGAAAGCCTTAAGATCGGTAGCAAGTGCTTTAGCTGTACTTGTATCACGGATGTCACCAGGAATAGCTTCATTTAAATCTGTCTCAAAGCGATCTGCCTGGGTGACTCTATCACCAATCTGTTTGAGCGCTGTTTCAAATCCTTCAGGCCCGCCTAGTTCCTTAAATAAAAGGTTCCCTGCGGTATTATCACTGTAACGAACGGCAGCTTCTGCAATCTCTCCAAGTGTCATACCAGTATCTACATATTTCTCTGTAATGGGTGAATATTCAACTAAATCATCTTTTGTATAAATGATAACTTCGTTTAATTTGTCAATTGGATTTTGCATTAGCAATGCTCCTGCAGCTAATGCCTTATATGTTGATGCGAAAGCAAAGCGTTCATTTTGTTTATAAGAAACTGTTCGATTTGTACCAGTATCAATTGCATAGATACCTAGTCGAGCATCGAACTTTTTCTCAAGTTGAGCGTACTTTTGATGAGTCGCATGATTTATATGCTTTGTTTTTTCTTTTGCTTCCACTTGCAATGGTTCACCTGTAAAGAGTTTTACACTTGCAAGACTTAAACTTAGTATACCAACACACATCCCTATTTTTAGCAACCTTGTACTTTTCAAAATGATCATTCCTTTCAGACTTTTAATACTTAAAACAAATGTTAAATTAGATACAATGTACACAATTCGAATAACAGTTTTTTACCATTACATGTAAATCCCCCCATTTCTTGATTAGACTCTTATGTACGAATTGAAAAAACAACCGTATTTAAGGCGTTTCAAAAGATTACAGATGTATCAATACTACAAATGTAGTTCTTTACTACATTTGTAGTACAGCCACATCTGTAGTATAGTATTACATATGTAATTGGATTGAGTCAACTTTTTATTTTCCCCCATCAAGCTACTATAAATATGCTATATACCTGTTTAAAAAATTTTAAAATCCAAGAGAGTTGGTGTTGAAGGACATGTTTTTAACGCATTTTATAATTGGTTTATTGGTGTCTTCATTTTCCATTACTGTTATTCTACTTATAAGAAAATGGTTTGGCAGACAACTGACAGAAAAATGGCATTATCATTTATGGATGTTTCTTTTTATCGCTTTAGCACTTCCATTCATACCTACTCATTTATATAATTTTAGTTTTCTCTTTAGCGATGGGGATACATATCAGACTAATGTGCTCAGTACTGATATGGGGATAAATGGAACTAATATGATACAGGGATTAAACCTAATACAAGACTTTTCTGTATCTGTCAATCGGCCAGATCTATCCTTACTTAATGTGGGAGTAATGGGAGTATGGATGTCAGGGGTGCTATTATTTACTTTTACCACGGTTCGTGGATGGATAAAACTTAGAAGGATAAAGAATTATTCTTCTATGTTTTCTAATCAAGAAGTTCTCGTGCTTTTCGAAGAATGCAAGAAAAGACTACAGATTAAAAAATCAATAAAAATTGTTATTTCCAAAAGAGTCCAATCTCCAATGATATTCGGACTTTTTCAAACATATATCGTCTTACCTTCTCAGCATGAAAACTGGCTCAGCTTAAAACATTACGAGTACATCTTTCTTCATGAACTGAATCACTATAAAAACAAGGATCTGCTGACAAATTACGTGATATTGTTCTATCAAATCATTTATTGGTTTAATCCCCTTGTCTGGCTTGCTTTTAGAGAAATGAGATTAGATCGGGAAATCGTATGTGATACATCTGTTTTACATTTGCTAGATGATAATTCATTTAGTGAGTATGGACATACAATCATTAATTTTGTGGATCTTTCAAAACGATCAAGTAAGCTACCATTAGTAACACAAATAAACGGTTCGAAGAGTCAAATCAAAAAACGAATTGAACAAATTGCTACCTATAAGCCTGGCGCAAAGAAATCAATAAGAAAAAGCGTCTTTATTTATGTATTGGCTAGTATTATTTTGACAGTCCAATTACCTGTCATTTCCGTATTTGCGACGGAGAACGACCGATACTATTTTAATAATGACGGAACAGTTTATGAGGATTTACAACAATTCTTTAAAGGGTATGAAGGAAGTTTTGTTTTATATGATCAGAGTGCAAAACAATATCGCATTTATAATGAAGAGAAAAGTACGTTGCGGGTATCACCTGATTCCACATACAAAATCTATAGTGCCTTATTTGCACTAGAATCAAATGTGATATCATCAGAAGAATCCACTATTCCATGGAATGGGATAGTGCAATCCTATGACGCTTGGAATATGGATCAAGATGTCTCATCTGCTTTAAAAAAATCTGTAAACTGGTATTTCCAAGAACTAGATCGTAGAACAGGGTTTGAAACAATCCAAGCCAATCTACAAGATATACACTATGGAAACTCAGATGTATCTGGGGGATTAGGTGAATTTTGGCACGAATCCTCATTAAAAATTTCCCCAGTTGAGCAAGTGCAACTGTTGCAGGCTTTTTATAACAATCAATTAGGATATAAGGAAACTCATATCCAAGATTTAAAGGAAGCACTGCTCTTAGAAAAGAATGAAGAGGCTCGCCTATCAGGAAAAACAGGTACAGGAACAGTGAATGGAAAAAACATCAATGGTTGGTTTATCGGATATGTTGAGACGAAGAACAATACTTATTTCTTCGCTACCAATATACAAAATGAAGATGATGCATCTGGAAGCAAGGCTGTAGAAATTACTTTATCAATTTTAAAAGATTTAGGAATCTATTAAAGAAAATGGAGGAGATAAATATGGAGAAAAATATTCCTAGTATATCAGAATCAGAGTGGGAAATCATGAACGTGCTTTGGGATGAAGCTCCTCAAACAGCAAATGACATCATACTCTCCTTACAGGAGCGTACTGATTGGAAGCCGACAACTATACGTACTCTTCTCGATCGGTTGGTTCAAAAAGATGTAGTAGGTGTCAATAAAGATCTAAGAGTTTACACCTTTTACCCGCTTTATATACAGGAAGAGTGCCAGCGTGCCGAAGCCGAATCATTTATTAAGCGTATCTATGGAGGTACTTTAAAATCCATGCTTGCCCAATTTATTCAGGAAGATACCCTATCTGATGATGATATTAACGAACTACGCCTTATTTTAGATAAGAAACCTAAAAAGCAATAATATAAAAAAAGCGATTTGGAATTTTTCCAAATCGCTTTTTTCGGTCGAACTCTAAATAGCGGAGACATATTACTTATATAATTTTATCAATCTTTTTTGTAAAGCAATGCTAAGCTTTCATTCTCATGTTTCATGTAAGTATTGATTTACGTGAAAAATAAGAACCAACATAAAATAATCATATAACTACCTTAATTAGATATGATGTGTTTTATTCTATAGACGATTTGTTGGCTGACAACTTATCCAACAACATTTTACATATGTCGGACAATCCAGATGGCTTAATGCCATCCCTTGTCCGAAACCAATTCAGCCCCCACCTACTCACTGGTTTGGCTCTACCGGGCGCGGTACCTCATAACTCGCTGTCCCTGTAGCGTAAGACCAACGCTTTCCGTCCTTTAATCCACCTGCTATGACACTTGGAATTTTTTTATTAGTTACCACCTGATCCATTACGTACTTGACTTCTTCTCGATGTTTACTTTTCTTTCCCTTGTCCGTGAGTTCCTTTTTTGATTTTGCTGCAAATTCTGAGGCTAGAATATTGTTGATATGTTTTTCTGCTCCTAGTACATTGATATTTATCGAGATGACATGTTGACCATCTTTCGTTCCTCCTGCAAAGTTAGTAAATCCGGGAATACCACCGCCATGCCCCCATACTTCGGTACCGTCCGGCAATTTTGTTGTGTGTATGCCAAGACCATACTTTCCTAACGGAGAATCAACTGTACTAGTCATCATTTCCTTCTGCATCTCCGGTGTCAACAACTTTCCACCTAATAAGGCACGGAAAAACGTCGTCAAGTCTTCTCCTGTCGAAATCATTTCACCGCCAGCGTTAGCAAACGATAGGTTAAGCACAGTAATGTCTACTAATTTATCTCCCGTATTCAAGTAGCCACGAGCATTTTTTTCGGAATATCCATCGAGCTTCCAGGAAGGAACGTTTCTTTAAGTGCGAGTGGCTCAATAATTCGTTTCTTAATTTGTTCGGCATATGTCTTCCCAGTAACCTTCTGGATAATAAGCCCTACAATAACCGTATTTGTACTCGAGTATGCCCACCCCGTTACTGGCTTTAGCTCCAAAGCACGAGCAATTAACTGTTCCGGTGTATAATTTTCACTTGGATTTCCAAGTAATTTCGTCTTAAGCTCTGAAGTCAAGAAATCTGGAATTCCGCTTGTATGATTTAATAATTGACGAATTGTAATTTTGTTTCCATCATAGCCTTTACCCTTTATGAGCCCCGGCAACCATTTCTCTATCGTATCATCGAGACTTAGCTTCTTCTCTCCAGCAAGTTGTAATGCAACTGTAGCAACAAATGTCTTCGTTGTACTTCCAATCCTGAAAGTAGAATCAGCGCCCACTTTATGATTTCTTTCGATGTTTGCTTCACCAGAAGCATATGAACAGCCTGCGTCTCCTTTTTTCACGGTAACAATAACCCCTGGAATATTTTCAGTATTAGCAGCTTTATCAATAGCCTGTTGGATTGACTTCTTTTTATACACCGCGTGCACATTTCCATAAGTAGGTAATACTAGTGTCCCAGCCAGTATAGTCACTGTTAAGGTTAGTGCAGTTCCTTTTTTCATGATGAATGATTTCATAACACATCTCTCCTATTATTTTGAAATTTTATGTTACCTCACTCCCTTACCTCTCTCATCGTCGGTGTCGAATCACTGCGATCGTCAGTGCCAGATTCACAGTTTGAGAGAATTGACTCACTTGTCGGCATTGCCCAGCACAGTCTAGATGATATCCGAAAGTACCTTCACCAGCTCTCTCATAATTCATTAAACCATTCGTTAAGTGAATCGCTGAGACAATTAACAAAAGAGTTTATGAGATCGACAGGTACAACGGTTATATTCCGTGTAATTGGCAATGAGGCTCTCTCAACGCAAAAAATAAACTTTTGCCTATATGGCTGCCTTCAAGAGTCGCTAACAAACGCGGTTCGACATGGCAAGGCAAGTGCGATATCCGTTCAACTGCATTTCGATAAGCAACAACTCCGGTTACAAATTGAAGATAACGGCATCGGGATGGAAGAAATCCAATTCGGATTTGGGCTCAATGGAATGAAAGAACGGCTTGAACTATATCACGGCACATTGTCGGTTCACTCTGGGGCTAAGCAAGGAACATTCGTTATATGTAATATTCCATTGCAAACAGAGCTTGTACATAACACAATCCGCCTGTTGATCGTTGATGATCAGGCGCCTATTACCGACAGTTTGGAGCAAGTTTTAGATCAGCATGTTGATTTTACCGTCGTTGGTAAGGCGAAGGACGGGCGCGAAGCATTAGAGCATTGTGAGCATTCGCATCCTGATATCGTGCTAATGGATATTCGCATGCCGGGAATGGGCGGACTTGAAGCTTTACTTGAGATGAAACAGCGATGGCCTGATATGAAGATTGTGCTCATGACAACGTTTGAGGATTTCTTGCAGGCAGCAACTGCATTGGAGCATGGAGCGGAAGGCTACATGCTGAAGTCAATTCATCCACGTGAAATGAAAGAAGCCTTGAAACTTATTTATAACGGAGGAACTTGGATTGATCAATCGGTCGCTACGCGAGTTTTCGGAGAGATGAAACGTCAGCGCGAGCAGCTAGAGAAGATCGGCTCAAGTAAGGAAAATTCCCCATACGGACTTACGAAACGTGAGATGGAAATTCTGACACATCTGTCGAACGGGCTTCGCTACAAGTCAATTGCCACTAAATTGTTTTTATCGGAGGGAACTATACGCAATTACTGCTCGAACCTTTACTCGAAGCTCGGCGTCAACAATCGCGAAGAAGCAATTAAAATGGCGCGAACAGAGAATATCTTGTAGACGCTGTAGAACTTTCCGATAGTACTCACGATATAAATCATTCCGATACATTTATATCTGCTAATCCAAACAATGAATCAAGTAATAGAAACTGGAACAGTGCCTTGAAAAAGCTTTTATTCATAAAAGAACAAGGAAATAGACGCCTTAAGTTGATGGATGTGGGGTATCGCCATATGTCCATCAACTTAAGAAATTAATTATTCCCCTAAATAAAAAAATGAACTAAATTTTCATGGACAACTATGAAGAGATAAAACTTTCGTTTGGGTACCGCCAAATTACTATCAATCTAAGATGAATTTATACCAATAATTCATAGAAAACGTTATTCTTTTTGTAGGAATATACAGAAAGGATAACGCCTTTTTTGCTTTATGGGTAGTGTAAAACCTTAGCTTGATAGCGATGTGGTGCTATCCCTAATAGAACACTCCATCTAATTATCAATAATGTGTATATAAAAATCTTCATATACGCTCCTTTTAGACATAGTGTTTATCACATAATATATTCTAAATTATAGTTTCAATTCTTTTCATTATTCGCATATCCTAATTATATACAAATAGGGAGAGATGATTTATCTCTCCCTAATATCCATTTGCTATATTAAGTTAGCGAGTAACTCCACCACCAAGTTGTTGTTCAGCTAATGCTACTAGACGTTTTGTGATTTCTCCACCAACAGATCCATTTGAACGAGCTGTTGCGTCTGCGCCAAGTTGTACGCCGAATTCTTGTGCGATTTCATATTTCATTTGATCAAGAGCTTGTTCAGCACCATTTACTAATAATTGATTACGGCTTCCACTGTTATTGTTTGACATGTTATATCACCTCCTTCACTCTTTAATATGTAAAAAAGCATTCGAAAATATATAGTCCTTTTTTTGGTATTAGTTTTTATTGTTTTTATTGTTTTAATACATAATTCATGCTCATATTTCACAAAATAGTATTGTGTAGGAGAGCGAAAAAACTTCTTGCCATATGGATATCATGTAATGAGTAAACCTCCTGAACACGATGAAACGGGTTGTGCTTTATGAAAGTGCAACCCGTTTTTATTGAAAATTACTATTCCTACATGAAAGTTAAAAGATAGGAGAATCATTTATGAAACATATTGTTGCCTTATTAATTAAATATACCGCTATTAGTGCCGTATTATTGATGATATTAGGTATATTTCAAGACGTTTCAATTCCTAGAATATTACTGATTTCATTACTAATTACAGGGACAGCCTACTTAATAGGAGATTTATTTGTTCTACCTAGGTATGGGAACATGATTGCTACAATTGCTGATTTTGGATTGAGTTTTTTAGGGATTTGGGTATTAACTTATTTCTTAACAGATATAGATTTAACTCCTAATATTGGTTTTTCTTCATTTTGGTCTGCTTTGCTTATTAGTGCCGTAGAAATATTCTTTCACATTTATATGAAAAAAGTTGTATTACATGAAGGTAAAGATTCAAGGGAATCAACTAATATGCATCACGATAGATATGCTATGGAGATCTCACATGAATATTTAAACCGCTCTGAAATAGAAAAAGTAAGATTCATTCAAAAGGAAAATGATACAAAAAATAAAATGAAATAAAAAAAGTGGCTTTCAGCCACTTTTTTATTAAGCTTGATCAGTATTTTTAACATGTAATGGCGGAGGAACTACCCAGCCTTTTTTCTTACTTAGACGTAGTAAAGTTGCACCAGCTTGTGCTTTTTTCATATGGAATTGTCCAAAAAGCATTCCTACATCTTCTCGAAGACATTTTCCCATTACTTGACTACAAGTTACTAATCCTGCCGCTAAACCTGTAGAAACTGCTGCTGCAATTTCAGCATCATTGATGCGTGCTCCAGGAGGAATATCTTCAATAGATGCAACTGGTCTTTCTGGAGGTGCTGGTGGTAAAGCTACACCGTTTACTTTTAG
The DNA here is from genome assembly GCF_000482345.1 of Bacillus sp. UNC437CL72CviS29. Lineage (NCBI taxonomy): Bacteria > Bacillati > Bacillota > Bacilli > Caryophanales > Bacillaceae > Bacillus > Bacillus sp. UNC437CL72CviS29. The sequence continues at coordinate 21,575 of NZ_AXVB01000009.1, forward strand.
AAGTGTTTTTAGCTCTTCTATTTCAGAGGTCATATCATTTTCAATTAGGTTTTCTAAGAATTTCTTTAATTCTTCATCACCTGTATGGTTAATGAATACTTGATGACCTGCAACTGCTCCTTGTGCTGCGAGAAGATAACTCCAAATATCAAAAACTTCTCCATAATGTAAAGGCTCGTTTTGAGGATTTCCACTTAATACACCCATTTTAAGATGCCTCCCTTTTGTAAATATCATAGTTAATATGCTTTTCAGTATTGAAAATAAATTTTTAAGTATATTTGTTCCTGTAAAAGACTTTTTAATATTCATGGGAAACACCTTCCCCATAAGATATGTGTTTGTAATCTAGAAAAGAGTCTTTCAAATAAAATACTCAAAGATTATTATTTAAAATTCTCAATAATCTTCGAGTACAAATGCATTCATTATGAGAGTTTATTTATAAATTAAATACAGACAACATGAAAAGATGTGTTTGTTAACTACTGTAATCTGCTATGTTTCCAATAATCAACAATACTACTTGCCCTAATCTTTTCTATTTTGGGGTGAAGTTAACGAGTAAATCCGCCACCAAGTTGTTGTTCAGCCATTGCTACTAAACGTTTAGTGATTTCACCACCAACAGAACCGTTTGCACGAGCTGTTGTGTCAGCACCAAGTTGTACACCAAATTCTTGCGCAATTTCATATTTCATTTGATCAAGTGCACTTTCAGCACCTTGAACTAATAATTCGTTGCGATTTCCACTCTTATTGTTTGCCATATGTATCACCTCCTATGTTTTTAATATGCTAAGAAACATAAAAAAATATATATTCCATTTTATGGTATTTAATTGTTTTGGAATTTGAGTATAAGTTTTTCTTTCCTTCTTAAAATATGATTGAGAGAAACAAGAAGAGGAACTATCTTCATAACAAGGTTTGTTTGGAACGATTATGTTATCCTCCTAATCCTCTTCTTTTCTCTACTTGAATTCATATGTAAAAAGAACGGTATGTAAGGGGGAGTTTATACAAAAGGTGTTCATGAAATAAATGAGTGAATTTCTAAATATGTAAGTACAGAAGTTACATCTAATCAAACTCGTGAAGTATTACATCAACATTTACAGGATGCAATTGATGCACATAAGCAAGTAAGTCAATATATGATTGATAAAGGATATTATCATCCAACTAATGTACAAGAACAACTGCAAGTAGATTTAATGACTATACAAACAGCTTTAAACGTAGCATAAAATCAACAACATCCTCTTTAAGAACTAAAAAATATACGGAATTCTATCTGATACATAAGGACATACCCTGCTTTCTACAGGAAGCAGGGTATGTCCTTTATTAACTATCTTTTTTTAAATACAGCATTAGAATATAAAAAAGATACAGGAATAAATTACCTTAATTCGGGGCATTTTACAATTGTTGCTTATCTTAAAAAGGAGAGGTATTTTCTCTGTATTATTACAAAGAAGAATTGATTAATATTATTAAACCAGACAAACCAGATCCCGCCGCTGCGAAGGTCTTACAAGAAATACTTGGCGGCCATTTTGGTGAAATGCGTACGATGATGCAATATTTCTTTCAAAGTTCAAATTTTAGAGGAAAAGCGAAGCAATATCGTGATTTACTTCGAGGGGTTTTTCTTGAGGAAATTAGTCATGTAGAGCTCGTTCAGAATACAATTAATCAATTATTAAATGGATCTGGTGAGCCTACGCCAGGTAATGCTGGTATGGGATAAAGCACCGCTTGATGAGGCGGTTAAACATGCAAATCCTCACCATTTTATTGTAGGTGCTCAAAGCTCATTGCCAGTAGATGCAGCCGGTAACCCATGGAACGGATCGTGGGTATACAGCCATGGAAATCTAATTAGTGATTTAATGGATAACCTAGTTCTTGAATCAACTGGGGTACTTCAAAAGACAAGGATTTATGAAATGAGCTCAAATCAAACTTTTCGTGAAACACTTGCCTTTTTAATTGTGCGTGATAATGCACATCAAAATGCATTTGCGAAAGCATTAGAAACTTTAGGCGTTGAATGGGGAAAACTCTTCCCTGTACCAAACTACGATATCAATAAATATCCTGAGTGTAGAAAATACGTAGAAATGGGATTTCATAATGCTCAATTTAATTTCAGGTTGGATGACACAAGAATCGGAGAGATCTTCCAAGGTGAATCACCAAGTAGAAACAAAGAAATGTTAAGTGTAACGGAGCCACCAAAAGGTTTTCCTGTACCAGAACTTCCTGAAATGCCAAATGAGCATAGTCCGGGATTAAAAGATATGGAGCTTTGAGATTATTATGACCAACCATTTATAAATGGTTGGTCATAAATCTAAATTAGACAATCTCTATATGGATTCAAATAAGCTTGGATCTTTTCAAAAAGGAGGATATTCATTTTGAGTAAAGTAGAAAATACACTATCCATTTTTGCTTTAGGTGGGGTTAATGAAATAGGAAAAAATATGTATGCCATACAATATTCAAACGATATTGTGATTATTGACTGCGGTTCTAAGTTTCCAGATGAAAGTTTATTAGGAATAGATTTGATAATACCTGATATTACATATTTGCAAGAAAATAAGGATAAAATTCGAGGTTTAGTCGTTACACATGGACACGAAGACCACATTGGAGGTATTCCGTATCTATTAAAACAATTGAATGTCCCAATTTATGCAACGAAATTAACCCTAGGATTAATCGAAATCAAATTAAAAGAACATAAACTTCAAAATCTAACACAGTTATTTATTATTGATTCTGAGTCATTAATTGATTTTGGACAGATAAATCTAACATTTTTCAAAACCAATCATAGTATTCCTGATTGTCTTGGAATCGCTTTTCATACCCCAGAAGGTACAGTAGTTCATACAGGCGACTTCAAATTTGATTTAACCCCTATTAATAATCAATATCCCGATATTCATAAAATGGCTAAAATCGGATGTAATGGTGTTTTAGCTCTACTCTCGGAAAGCACGAATGCTGAACGTCCTGGATTTACTCCTTCAGAACAATCAGTAGGTGAACGAATTGAAGAAGCGTTTACCAAGGCACGTAGAAAAGTTATTATCTCTACCTTTGCATCCAACGTGAATCGTGTACAACAAATAGTAGATGCCGCTTTAAAAACAGATAGAAAGCTTGCTTTACTGGGGAGAAGCATGGTAAATGTAGTTTCTGTTGCCTTAGAACAAGGTTACTTAGATATTCCTGATGGGATGTTAATTGAAGCAAATGAAATCAATCGAATGGATCCAAAAAGAGTAGCTATTCTTTGTACTGGTAGTCAAGGTGAACCTATGGCAGCCCTAGCTCGTTTAGCCAGTGGAAACTATCGACAGGTAGATATCCTACCTGATGATACTGTCATATTATCTGCAACTCCTATACCAGGAAATGAACGTAATGTTTCAAGAATTATAGATAATTTATTTCGCTTGGGGGCTAATGTCATTTATGGAGTAGGAAGTTCAACAGGAATGCATGTTTCTGGGCATGCCTATCAAGAAGAATTAAAATTAATGCTTACTTTAATGAAGCCTAAATATTTTATTCCTATTCATGGCGAATTTAGAATGTTACATCATCATAGTCTATTAGCAGAGTCCGTAGGTGTTAAGAAAGAGAACATCTATATCATTAGCAATGGTGAAGTTGTCGATATTAAGAATCAGATTGCTCATCAAACCAGAAGAATACCTGCGGGTAATATATATGTAGATGGATTAGGAATTGGTGATGTAGGAAATGTTATATTACGTGACCGTAAGCAACTTTCTGAGGATGGTATGCTTGTAATAGTTATTACTCTTAGTAAAACAGAGGAGAACATAATTTCTGGTCCAGACATCATTTCTCGTGGATTTATATATGTTCGCGATTCAGAAGATTTCTTAGAGAAAATCAATAAACTAACTGTTGGAACTATTAATGATTTAAAAAAGGCTAATATTAGCCAATGGAATGCTTTAAAAAGAGAGTTAAAGGAAACACTAGGCCAATTTATATATTCACATACAAAAAGAAAACCAATGATTCTTCCCATCATAATTGAAGTTTAAAATGATGATTTTCTGTATCGATTAAGTAAGGGGATCACAGATTTTGCGATACTTTCATCCCATGCCTAAAGGTGGATTAAAGTCATGCAGGGGCTTTTCTGTATCGCAAAATCTTTTAGTCCAACGTCAGTTCTACAAGCGGATTCAGTTTTAGGCATTTGTTGTACTTTTGTTCCAATAAGGATACATACAAAATATTTACCATTCGGTTACATCGAATCGTTGCATGCCAAATACGCCCTTTTACTTCACGACTTTGGGCAAAGCGGAGCAAGACAAGTTTAAGTAATTTCATTTTGTTGTCTATAATAGCAATATTTGCGTTCTTTTTCTTGGTTGTGTAGGATTAAACTTTATTCTTTTTAGACTTGAATCGTGGAATAGCATCTGCAAGTTTTTTCAATATTAATTGAAGAGCAATACTATCGACTTCTTTTAAGTAAATTATATCCGGTTGCTTCTTTAATTGAGCTAGCCTGGTAGGACATGTATTACTGATTTAAACTATATATATATATTTAAAATGAATTCAGTATTTATTTTTCAAAGTAAAAAGATAAGATCTTGGAATTTGATCTTATCTTTAGCATAAAGAATAATTAAAAAGGATGAATGAGAAAGGACGGATTTTTAAGGTTTTAGAATAACTTTTATACAATTATCCTCACGATTATTAAAAATTTGATAACCATAACTCGCCTCTCCAAGAGGGAGTTTGTGGGTAATAATCTCCTTTGGATCAAATTCATTTTTTGTTATTTTTTCAAACAATTCGGGCATAAAATGAATGACGGGGGCTTGTCCCATTCTAAGGTTAATATTCCTAACCCAAAATGCACCTAGTGGAAATGCATTATAGTTGCCACCATAAACACCTGTCAATTGGACCGTTCCATATTTTCGTACGGCTTTTGTAGCAATTTGTATAGGACCGAGAGTTCCCCCTTGTAATTTTAACTTTTGTTCAAGAAACTCCAAAGGAGATTTCTTTCCATCCATGCCTACACAATCGATGACGACATCCGCCCCACCTTGCGTAATTTCTTTTAGATGTTCTCCCATATCCGGGTATTTTGTAAACTCAAATACCTCAACATTGTTAATTTTTTTTGCAAAATTCATTCGATAATCCAAATAATCAACTGCAATTACACGCTTGGCACCTTTCATCCAAGCAAATTTTTGTGTCATTAATCCAACAGGTCCACACCCAAGCACGATAACAGTATCGCCTGATTTTACACCTGCATTTATTACACTCCAATAGGCCGTCGGTAAAACATCAGATAAAAAAAGTAATGATTCATCCTCAAGCTCGCATGATTCTGGTATAACAAAGGGAGTGAAATTACCAAAAGGAACTTTTAAATACTCAGCTTGACCGCCTGGATGGTTACCGAATTTCTCTGTATAACCAAAGTATCCCCCGGAATCATAATGAGGATTTGAGTTGTCACATTGACTTTCCATTTCATGTTGGCAATAAAAACAATGCCCGCAAGCAACATTAAAAGGGATGACAACACGATCTCCTTTTTTTACTTTAGTGACATCAGGACCCACCTCTTCAACAATCCCCATTGGTTCATGACCGATAATGTATCCTGGGGGTAAAGGCATATTACCTTGGTATAAATGTAAATCGGATCCGCAAATAGCAGTTGAAGTAATTTTTACAAGAATATCATCCTTTTTTTCTAATCTTGCATCATCAACTTGTTTAACCTGTACTTGATTTGGCCCTTGATAGGTTACAGCTTTCATATTCACATACCTCCCTTTTTAACATTTTCTCAAAACATCTTTTGCATTTATTTATAATATAGAAGTCATTCTTTTAGTTATTAAAGATAGACCTGAATTGAATCAGAGAAATCCATAACCTTGTTATGAGAAGTTTTCATATTACCTTCTTTTCCCTATGTCTTCTAGCTATATTTTAAGAAGAAAATCAATATGTATAAAACATTTTTATTATAAATTAAGTAAGAAATTTAGGCTTTTTATGTTTCATATAAAGAGTATTGTTAAATATATTTTCCGTAATCAGGAATAGCTAATTTATCAAAATTCTCTACTAAACGACGCAATTCATTTCTTAATTCTTCACCAAACATAGGTAAACCGTGCCCTGTCACTACAAATTTAGGATTTAACTTCTCAAGTATTTTTACAGACTCCCAGGCGTTCTTCCAATCGGTAGTAAGATATCTTGGTGGACCATTTAATTCTTTTTGTTGAATCAATACTTTATACAATGAATCTTGTCTTACGGTAACAAAAGCATCTCCAGCGATTAAAAAATCGTCCGTATTTCGAAATAGAGAGATATGTCCAGGAGTATGCCCTGGAGTATATATCCAGCTCCATCCAGGCATATGGGGTACACTACCATCCGGAGGCAACTCATGTATATAGTTACCTAAATTTATGCCCTTATTCGGAAACAAAGGAGAAATTTTCGCTACAAATCCACCTTCCACAGATCCATCTGGATCTGGATAGTCTTTTTCACCATTTAAATAGGGGATTTCTAACTTGTGTGCATAAACTGGAACATCCCATTTTTTTACTAATTCAATTACAGAACCAACATGATCAAAATGACCATGAGTTAATATAATTGCTTTTGGTTTACTATGTTTTCCAAATTTTTCTTCTGCAAAATCTATGATGAGATTCATCGATTTTGGCATTCCCGTATCAATTAGAACCCATTCGTTTGGCTCTGTAGAATCACCAACAAAGCATACATTAACAATTTTTATACATAAACAATAGATATTGGATGCAACTTTGATGCTCTCTCCATTGCCAAGAGAAGTTAAAGGTAAAATTGTTTCATCTAAATTACTTCTCAATTCTTGATTCAATTTTTCATCCATAAGAGCAAACTCCTTTTTCCATTATGCTCTTTAGTATGTAGAATTACTGAAATAATATTACCTTCAATCTCAACATCATCCTTTCTCTGTATTTCTACAAAAAGAATAACGTTTTTTTCGTTATAAGAATACAGATTTATCTTAGCTTGATGTACCCCCTAAATGAAAAAAATTTTCCCCAGTTAGTCAGTTTGAGAAATCAGCTCATTCTTTCGTTTTGGGAGATCTTCTTTACTTTAAATTGGGTATGAACAAGCTGTATATTTGGCTCTTATTTCTATCTGGATTTCTGGTGTTTTTAATGCTGGATATTAATCATTGCAATAAGCTGTAGGAGATTTTTATATATTCACTTATTTTTGCAACCTTTTTATTCTCTCATTCGACTATATTAGTAAAGGGAGGAAGAAATAAAAATGGACATAGCCTATCTAGTAAAACAAGCAAAAAGAGGAAATGATCAAGCATTTGAACAACTTATTACTTTTGTTCGCCAAAAATTATATCGAACAGCTTATTCGTATGTAAGAAATGAACAAGATGCATTGGATATATACCAAGAAACAATTTATGAAGCATATCTTTCATTGAGAAAATTAAAAAAACCGGAGAAATTTCAAAGTTGGATTACCAAAATTCTTGTTTTTAAATCCATTGATTTTGTAAGAAAATCCTCTAGACAATTCGTTGCAAATGATGAAATATTCGCCAATTTATGTACAGAAGAGAGCATGAATAAATTAGAACAATCATTGGATTTAACTGAGGCATTTAATTTCTTAGATCCTACTTACAAAACTATTATTTTATTAAGGTATTATCACGATTTATCTATTAAAGAAATTGCTGAGGTTCTTAATTCTCCAGAAGGAACGGTAAAATCTCAATTACATCGAGCAAAGCAGTCCTTACGCCCCATTTTAAAGGAGGGATATAGTTATGAATAAAGAAGAATTTAATCACCATATCAATGATATTCCTATACCAGAAGATCGGTTAATTCAAAGAGAAAAAACAGCCATGCTTCAAGCTAAGAAAAATCAATACCGTAGAAAAAAAACAATCAAGTATTCTAGTCTTGTTGCTTGTGGAATATGTGTTTCGCTTTTAGGTTTTGGATTCATTTCTCCTGCTATGGCAAAGACATTATCCAGTGTTCCAGTTATAGGCCCCATTTATGCACAATTTAATGATATTGCTTCTGATAAAATTGAAAAGGACGAGCTTGCTGCATCAATTGAGAGACAAGATAACCATAGTGGTTTAACGATGAATGTAAAAGAAGCTGTTTACGATGGTGGACGTTTAGTTGTTACGGTGGAATACAAAGGAGAAAATATTGCTTCCAATAGCAATGAAGAGAAAGCTGGATTTAGTTATGTAACCATTAATGGGAAAGAAGAAGTCAGACCTGCAATTGGTTCTACTTCACAGAAGTCAACAGGACGAAACACTGTTATTGAGCAGCATGAATTCACTCTGGCTAATTACGGTGAATTTGGTGATAAAATTGATGTTGCTGTCCATGGGAAAGATTTATTTGGAAAAACAGGAACATGGAACGTAGCATTTCCTCTTGCAAAAGTTGAAGGTGAGATTCGTAAATTCACTCCTAATATAAAAACATTAACGAAAGATAATCTGTATGCATTAACAGTAGACCAAGTGACGTTTTCTTCACTTTCAACGAGGATTGATTTGACCTTTGATTACCCAAAAGAAATGAAAATTAACGACAGTTGGCCAGCGTTTGATTATACTGTGACTGATGATAAAGGAAAAATCTACGAAGGAGGCAGCTTGCAAGTTGGTAGCACGGGACTTTACGGACACCATATTGTTTTAGCTCTTCCACCAATGGATAATCCTCCAAAATCCTTAACAATTGAACCTACGTATCTTAGTGGTCCAAATGATACATTAAAAAATGGAGGTGCTGAAGATTTAAAAATGACCGTTTTGCTACAATAATTGAAGGATTTTGCTAGGTTTCTATGTCTATTGACTGCCAATAAGTGAAGTTATGTGAACACGAAAGTCCCCCAGTTAAACAATCTGGAGGATTTTTAATAGTCTTCTAAATACATTGAATCCCGATAATAAAGATTATGTGAACTAACGAAAAGTAAGTAAATACTTCCATATGTTTGTAATGGATTTTTGTACAAAGACAGGAAAATGCCCTCTATCAATTAATCAAAAATAGATGGGTGCTATAGACTTCATGAATTCTTTTTTTAACCGTTGTTCTTCTGATACAGTATTTTGTTACAACTAATTCAACTGATAAGACATTTCATATTTACAAAGTGAGGATCTTCATTTGACCAAAGATCCTCTTTATACTGAACATTAATTTATATATACTGTCTCTAGCTCCTTCAATAAACAGGTATTTATAAGGTTAAGCCACCATCGACAACAACAATTGAGCCAGTCATGTAACTAGCTTTTTCTGATGCTAAATAAGCGACCATTTCCGCAAGTTCTTCCGGAGCAGCATAACGGCCCATTCTCATATTTGGTATCTCTTCTGGGACATAACCAGATTTTTTAAACTGATCAGCAACACTAGCTGTTAAAGGTGTCTGTACACCCCCTGGGCAAAGTGCATTAATCCGTATTCCTTTTTTGGTATATTCTAATGCAGCACCCTTTGTTAAACCTATAACCGCATGCTTACTTGCAGAGTATACAGCTACGCTATGTTCTGCACGAATTCCTGCAGTAGAAGCAGTATTTATAATGGAGCCGGATCCTTGCTCATCCATAACTTTCAATACATATTTCATTCCAAGGAATATCCCCTTCACATTGACGGACATAATACGATCAAATTCTGATTCTTCAACCGTGGTGAAAGGAGCGAATTGTTGAATAATACCCGCATTGTTAAAAAATATATCAATACGTCCATACTCTTCAATAGCTGTATTTACATAGTTTTGTACATCCACACTCTTCGATACATCTGCTTGAATGAAAATTCCTTCTCCACCTTGTTGTTTAACCAGATTTAAAGTTTCTTCCCCTGTTTTTTTATTGAAATCAACCAAAACTACTTTTGCACCATTATTTGCCAATTTAATACTGCTAGCCCGTCCAATTCCACTTCCTGCTCCAGTAATAACAGCAACTTTATTTGTTAATTCCATGTTTCATTCCTCCTTATATTAATTGGCCATGTAAGCTACTAACGTAATTAATAGACATATCTTAGGGTACGATCAAAGTTCATTTTAAATCCAAACATAGTATGTCCCTTATGACTTGAAATGCGACATAATAAAAAAGAGAGTTAAATATATCTTCTTTCATTCTCACAAACATTCAACATTTGATTGGTCGTTTCAAGGACAAAATTTCTTCCTTAATAGAGGATACTTGCTGTTCTTTTGAGATTTTAACTAACAAAAAGATACTACTTTTAGACTTTATAACGTTAACTATAAGAAATAATAATTATAAAAAAAAGACTACAATATTAAAAATTTTTATGTCCTATGTTTTTAAGACTTTATATCACGTTTCCCAAATTATATGAACTAAAGATCCTCTTTCATTGCCGAAAACATTGCTTATGTTGACTAGTGGTTTCTCCCTTGTTTTTGGGTGTTGTATAAAGTTAAAAAAGTTGTTTAATTCTCTGCTTAGAAATATAGTAACCATCTATCTTATAACAGATAGATGGTTATTAAAATTGTTTTAAAAACTAACAGATTCTTTCATTCTACAATTATTAGGGTTAATAAAGTTGTTTAAATTTCAGATGGCAAATAATAAATTATTGCCCACAAATAAAACTTAAGATCTTGTATCTATATATGGGATACCGCCACACACCCATCAACTTAAGAATTTTATATCACCCCCAAAACAAAAAATTTACCATTTTACAGTTATTTATGAGAATTCGGCTCACTTTTTTTGGGATCAATTAATTTCTTAAGTTGATGGCGATAGGGCGAGACCCCTAATTTAAATAAGAAATTGGAATTAATTGAATAATTCCCTTTATTATCAGGAAATAAATGACAAAGCTTTTAAAATAAAAGAATATCAATTTTGAAATTCTTCAATTCTATCCAACCATTCATTTACTAGATTGTTAAAAAGTTGTGGTTGCTCTATTTGTAAATTATGACCAGCCGTATCCAATACGGCAAATGTTCCTCTCGGATATTTATGTAAAATGTTAAGTGCATCTTTATATCCAACAGAAGAGTCTTGTCTTCCTAAAAGAAATACACTTGGTTTATCAAAATTAGACTGATCGACTTTAAATGAAAACTCACATTTATTCCTTACTCTATTTAAAAACTTTTCATCTGCAATTTTACAACCTTCAACAATTTCATTTTTGTAACGCAACCAATTATACTCATCAAGTACAACTTGATTGCTTTTGAAATGTTCTAATTCCTCTTTCGATAAACTTTCAATAAATTTATCATCTGCTTTCAAGATTCTATGTTTCTCAACTGCTCTATTTTCGTTCAGAGGAATAATAACAGGACATATAAATGCCGCTCCGAGTATTCGCTCTTTTTGTTTTTCGATAAGTCCTCTAGCTATATAGCCGCCGTAAGATTCGCCAGCAATTATGTATTCTTGATCAGGGAGAACTGCTTGAATAAAATCTAAAACAGCATTCAACATTTCATCAGAGCAACTTATTTCGTCATAGTTTTTTGTTACTCCCATTCCAGGTAGATCAATATAAATACGTCGCCATCCCTCTCTCTTAGTAAATATAGGTTCCATACAACCACTCATTAATCGATGATCAGGTGTATAGCCATGTATCATTAAAATTGGTTTTCCTTTCCCTATATCTTCATAGTAAATGTCGGCTTGCCCAACCTTGCAATATGGCATATTGAATCCTTCTTTCTTGAAATTTTCAAATATTGGAGCGTTTATTGCCTCCAAATTTAAATATACAAAAAGATAATTGAAGATTCCAGTTATTTGGAACGGAATCCTTATTCCACAAAATTGCCCTTTAATAAATTAAACTGGTTAACGGGAGCTCACCCCATCGTTAGCAAGCTAACAAAATGAAATTCCCTTAAAATGAAAAAAATATGCCATCCTTTCCTATGATTCTACTGTACCTTTGAAATAAAGTTTGATTGTTTTGATCTGTTTTTATTTATGAACTATTAAAGCTTGCCTTCATTAAAATAAAATATTAGACTGAAAAATGCGAATAGAAATGAAATTACTTAATAAAAACTATTATTATCTATTTTTAAGCTTTCTATTTAATTATATTAAATTGAAGTGGTGAAATTAATATGAGTCAATGGATAATTAATGATGAAAGAAAAAAGAATAGTATCGGTTGCTTCTTAACATTCTTATTGAGTATAGGCATTGTTATTGCATCAATTATATACGCTGTTTATTGGGTGTTTTTTGAAGAAGTTGAGACACCCCTTTTAAAGGGTGCATCACCAAACCAATTAAATCAATTAGACATTAGAGGGATTGCACACGGGCATATTTTAGGTGATACAGAAGTGAAAATTTACTTTACGGAAAAAAGAAAGGTAGTAAAAACAGAAAAGGTAAGAATATCTAATTATTTAGAGTCTAATCATCCAAATCGCTATAAAATTTCATGGAAAGGTAATACTGAAGTTTCAATATTAATGAAATTTGAGTATGCAACTAAAACGTTAGAATATAATTTCGAAACTTGAAAAATAAGTGGACATGACGAAAGAGAGAATAATAGGCTTTTTTAAATTATTACAGTGGTTAATAACATCCTTAATTTTCTATTAAAAGATACGGGTTTTTTCACTAGAGAGATAAAAATTTTGTTTTGGGGATTCTTCAAAATATTAGCTTGATGAGCATGTGGTGGGACCCATTATGCACTTCTAAGCATACCGACTGTTATACGATTATATTTTTGACACGCTGAAATGAGCATTTTCTCTACTCGTTTATCAAATGCTAAATCCTTGCCTAATTCGAGCCAACGGAACCAATAGAGGTAAGTTGTCCAAATACTGAGTTCCCACAACCAACCTTTTAAGCGATTGTGGAAGTTATTAACGTGTTGTATATGGAATATCCCTTTCTTAACACTCAGTAAATGAACGTAGCAATTTCATAGAGATTCCCCTTTTTTATCATTTAGAGAATGGATTTGAAAAAGGAACACTTCAAAAAATTAAAAGAAGCATTGAAACCTGTGATGTATTAATTTTAGATGAATTAGGATATGTACCATTTCAAAAAGATGGTTCAGAATTATTGTTTCATATAATTGCAGACTGTTATGAACAAAAAAGTGTAATTGTGACCTCGAATTTAAAGTTCGGACAGTGGAATAAAGTATTTGGTGACAATATATTAACAGCAGCCTTAGTAGACAGACTTGTCCATCACGCACACATATTAGCTTTTACTGGAGAAAGTTATCGTTTAAAGAACGCACTTTCTACTATTTAATAAAATTGAATATAAATGTTGGCAAGCCTGTGTATGTTTCTCTTCATTTGTCTGCACTTTGATATTGCAAAAAACAAAACGGTACATCTTTTTTATAAACAGTACGACTTTATTTCAAATCTACAACAAATAAAAACTGTGTAGAAATAATAAAGTTTTTAAATAATACATTTAACTATATGAATATAATAACATTAAAAGATATTGAAGATGTTTAAATTTATTAAACAAAAACATCTTTTAGTTTAATAAGAAAATTAGTATATTTTTTGATTACATTTCTATGAAATCATACATTAAACATAATTCCAATCTTTTCCGATATCACAATCCCCATATGGATTTATTCCATTAAATGCTCCGACATACATAACTTTTCCACTGCGAATGACCCATTCCATACCATGTTCTTCTTCCCATGTGCAATTTAATTCTAAATCAATGACAGGTTCAAATTTATTTTTAGGATTCGGGATACATATAGTATTTGGTGTAATATAAAGTAGAACATCTGTCGGTTTAGAAAATTCTATAATATCTTCACCTATATCATCAAGAAATTCATTACAGTATCTAATAGATGCTTTACAAAGTTTATTTATCAGTTCCTCACTTAAAGCATTTAAGTATGTTATACATAGTTCTGCGTATTCAATATCTGCATTTTGGTCTATGTATACCAGAATATTTTGATCGAATAATTTGAAATAGGCCTCTCCTTCTAATTCGGAATATTCATTGGTTTTAAGGTTTTTAATAGCCACTTCCTTTAATACCTCCTTTAAATTGAATTTTTATATTATTTTACCACATAAGTAGTCCCTATTTTTTAAGGTTATTAACTATAACTACTCCTTCAGTCCAATAAGAAATAAACAACTTTATTATTTTTTTAAAGACTGTATTGTCATTTAACAATAACATCGTACCTTTTTTAGAAACATCGTGACTTTGTTCAAAACATCGCATCTTTTTTTTTTAACGTAGTAACTTTATTTCAAATTTACAAGACCATGAATTAAGGTAACCAACAGTAAACTGATGATAGAGAATTGGAATTCTTTGATTGAAGAGACAAAAAATCTCATCTATTATTAGAAACTTCACGAATTTATTTAAAACTTTGCATCTTTCTTACAAACATTGTGACTTTATTTCAAATTCACAAGTGCCATACGATTTAAGAAATCCGTAGAAGTGAAAAGGGCGAAAACGGAAGAATTGCGAGCGTCAGGACAAAATAAAAAAACATCTCTTTTTATCGAGATGTTTTTTCATAATACCTAAATCAATTCATCTGTTATATTATTTCGCTTCATCTTCAGAAATTAAAAAGCTTATATCATACTCTCCTAACTTTTCAAGTAATGAATCTGTATTGATTTTCAATAAATTCAAATGAATATAAAATGGTGTAAATCCAGAACGTTTATTAACTTGATACAGCCGTTGTCCTTTTGATGGTATAGAGGTGATATAGCGCTCTTCAATATCATCTTCCATCACAATTCCTAAATACCTTTGCCCTCCGATTGTATAAGGTAACAAACCGTATACATCCTCCAAAGCAATTTTCACAGGATATTTTGGGGTGTTAATAATTGTAATATATTTCGGCTCTAAAATGACGGCTGGATTTTTTGCAATAATTTTTTGAATAACTTTCCAAAGAGCAATTAGGACAACTAACGCAAAAACTCCAAATAAAAACCCAATTACAAAATTAGGCTCCTCAGATAAAAATGCATACGTAGCAATAAAAAGAAACATCGCTTCAATTGCCAAAATCAAAAACAATAATCCGATTACTTTTACCTTTGATTCATAAATATAATATTTCCCCATTCGATTCTCCCCATTAATATAAATCCACTTTGATTTTTCAACTTGTTTGTTCGCTGCAATTTTTCTAAATCCAATATAACGATAAATTTCTTACACCAAAAACGCCTTTATTCATTCCCTTTCAAATTGAAAAATATCTTGATTGATCATTTGACGGAAGTATCTGTCCATTTCTTCTGCTGAAACACTTTTTCTATTTTGTAACCACCATGCACTTAATGTTGTAATTACACCAGAATGGAATTCGATAATTAACTCAATTGGTACTGTATGATTTTTACAAAGTCGATTTAATTCTTGATTCTCCTGCTTTTTCATTTCACGAGTTTGATAATGCATAAAGCTAATAAATTGTTCATCATCCATTTGTGACTCTAATATTTTACCAATTTCTTTATGATGTAAAAATTGTTCCATCACTTGAAATGGTTTAGTTAATCGATCTAAAAGTGTTGTGGTAAAATTCCCCTCTAGATATTGCTTAAATCCAAAAACCAATAACGCGTTTTTATCTTCAAAATGTTTATAAAATGTTGTTCGATGCACCATCGCACGATCGCAGATTTGGTTAATGGTAATAGAACTATATTTCTGTTTTGATTGTGTCATTAATTCAAATAAAGACTCCCATAAAAATTTATGTGTACGTCTAATACGTAAATCCAGCTGTTCCTCATTACTTTTCATCTACACTTCTCCTTTTCTGTAGATTAATTATACAACTTTCGAAATTTGACCCTCCCTTTTTAATCTACATATGTATATTATATTACACATACTCCTTAGTATAGAAACGTATTAAAAATAATCAATGCAGGAGGTGATCTAAGGAGAGTATATTTCTGGGCTAGACGGATTAGGTAGTCAAATTTTGTTCTATTGTACTCTAATTAGACATGGAGGGTTTGTATGGAAAATACAGTTCTTTCAACTTCTGAAATTAAGGGTTTCAAAACTAAATCCGAAGAATTTGCTCCATTTTCTTGGTATAAAAAAATGCTGACGGAGCATCCGATTTACTATCATGCAGGTACGGACACTTGGAATGTTTTCAAATATGAAGACGTTAAGCGAGTTCTTACAGACTATGAACTATTTTCAAGTAAACGCCACCGTTCCATTTCCCAGATTGGGGCAGACACAGAGGAAGGCAGCGTCCCAGATCGCTTAAAGATTAATGAAACGGATCCACCAGAACATCGCAAGTCACGTTCTCTACTTTCAGCTGCTTTCACCCCTAGAAGTCTCAAAGTTTGGGAGCCGCGTATTGAACAGATTATTAACGATTTGATTGCCGAAATGGGGGATAAGTCGGAGATCGACATTGTCAAAGATTTTACAACCCCCCTTCCGATCATAGTAATGGCCGATTTGCTTGGGGTTCCGCATAAAGACAAACTACTGTTTAAGAAATGGGTCGATATCTTGTTCATGCCGTTCAATAGTGAAAATGCCGAGGAAGTGGCTCAACAAAAGGCGAAGGCAGCGATGGATTACTTTAATTATCTGTATCCAATCGTTGTGGAAAAAAGAAAGCAGCTTTCAGACGACATTCTTTCTGATTTAATTCAAGTTGAAAGCGAAGGAGAAAAGTTTACGGATGAAGAAGTTGTTCGTGTGACTATGTTTCTTCTTGCGGCGGGTGTTGAAACAACAAGTCTATTGTTGGCTAATTCATTCTACTCATTGCTATATGATGCTCCTAAACTTTACGAAGAATTAAGAAGCAATATAAACCTCGTACCTAATTTTGTTGAGGAGATGCTTCGTTACCGTTTCCACGTTATCGCATTGGACCGTGAAGTGAAAGTAGATAACAATGTTCTAGGCGTTGAGTTGAAGAAAGGTGATTTGGTGATCACTTGGAATAGCGCGGCAAACTTTGATGAGGATGTATTCGAAGATCCATTTACTGTGAATATTCACCGAAAAAATAACAACAGACATCAAACGTTTGGCAATGGGCCGCACTTCTGTCTCGGTGCGCCACTGGCGAGATTGGAAGCTAACAAAGCGTTCAAAATTTTTATGGAAACATTTTCTCGTATTGAATCGGTTCCAGGCTTCAATTTGGAGACAAGTTTACAGACCTCAGCTGCTGGCCGGGCCTTATCCAGCTTACCGCTGAAGGTTCACCGCTAAGCCAAGTTATCCGATAAATTTGGGTGTCCCAAAAGTCGTCAAAAATGACGGAGGGACGCCCTTTCTTCGTTTTGAAAATGATCCCTAATCTTCTATTTCAAATCCAAAAACATCTTGATTGATCATTTGATGAAAGTATCTATCCATTTCCTCTGCTGAAATACTTTTTCTATTTTGTAACCACCATGCAATTAACGTTGCAGTGACACCCGAATTGAAGTCGATAATTAACTCATTTGGTATCGTATGATTTTTACAAAGTCGATTTAGCTCTTGATTCTCCAGTTTCTTTGTTTCACGATTTTGATAATGTACACGGCTAAAAAAATTGCTGGATAAGCCGTTGTTTCCATTGTGAGGGTATCTTAATTAAATGGATTAACAGTATGAGATGCGGTAAATCAAACTTAGTATTTTATTTCACAAATAACATAATCAGATCCTACAAAGTGAATCCCATTTTGTTCTCGATAATCACCAAACGATTCGATTCTATTAAAATTTTGATCGTCAAAGGCAACAGGTGTTTTTAGGCTTTCACCTAACTTTCTCACAATTTCTGCTAACCCACCTCCTTGTATCAGGACATTCGACAGCTTCTCATTAATGTTTAGAGCCTTCTTTAAATCCTCTTTTTGTTTTTCAATACTCCGATAAGCCCTATCTAATTCTATTGATAGATTCTCTTCCTCATAAAGAGGCAGAATATCATTTATTTCAGTACCCCAGTCTTCAATTGGTTTTCCAATATATCTACAATAAGGGTCCCCCTTATCAACACACTCAACTTCTTTAAAAACAACCCTCCGTCCTAAATAGTAACTTCCATAGCCCCCAGCATATCCTATCAGCGTGGAGCATACGGGCTCATGGTGGTGACCAAAATGTTTAATATGCTGTTCTGCTTCATAGGAATGATACCAATATCCTTCTGAATAGAATTCACCCTTCTCTTTGTTAGCTCGAAGTTCTATTGAATCAACTAGAACAGTTCCCTCAATGGAGTGAATCTTTTGGGCAGCAAGGAGCCATTCCAGTTCCTCTTCCCATGGAAGCATTTCTTTTATATATTTTGCATCATTTACGCCACAATTCCACCCATATCGAAGCAAAAAAACCTTTGCCCGTTCATGACCCAAAACAGAAATAAGGTCTTTTCGTAAGGTTCCATATGAATCTGCTCCCGTAAAAATAGTTCTACGATCCTTGAAAAATACCTTTCCTTCATCCTTTTGGAAAAGCAATGAATCTGCGACCAAATCTGCTACCGATAAATCCTCTGCTTGCATAGTTCCACCTCAATTATGATTGGATATATTTACGTTAGATTCTAGCTTGCTTTTATTACTAGTTTACAGATTGTTTTGAACTTTCTTCAATACAATTATAATAGTTAATCGTATCAAATCTATCCAATCTATTAATTCAAATAAAAATGGATGAAACCATTACGATTTCACCCTTAAATAACGCCTATATTTCCCTGAAATGGATTTTTCATCAATATCTCATCCAAGACAGCCATGGCCTCAAAATAAGAAATGTTTTTTTCCAATATGTTGATTAACAAAAACATCCGC
This sequence comes from Bacillus sp. UNC437CL72CviS29, assembly GCF_000482345.1. Taxonomy (NCBI): domain Bacteria; kingdom Bacillati; phylum Bacillota; class Bacilli; order Caryophanales; family Bacillaceae; genus Bacillus; species Bacillus sp. UNC437CL72CviS29. The sequence goes on from NZ_AXVB01000009.1 coordinate 40,598, forward strand.
TTTTTACTTCAACAAATTTAACAGTATTTCCAACAGAAGTCCCCTTCTTCAAACAACTCGTAAGAGTGTTAAGGAGGGGTCATTCACTTATATTAGTACTTTGTTGATAATGCTGGTGGACCAGAACGTGGTCCAAATGGGCCTTCGTCAAGCCATTTTCCTAATTTCGGAATATGAGGTGCTAAGAAAGCGCTGATTTCCCGTTTTAATTTAATCTCTTCATTCGTACCTTGAATATGTTCAAGAGCTAAGTTTGAACACTCACGATTATATAGACCAGCGTTTAAACGCTCATTTGCTGCAGCTTTAATGGCCGAACGAGCTTCCTCAATTGTATCAGCCTTTAATGCTGATACAATACCTTTCACACCAACTATTGCATCCGGTACCCCTGAATTTAATCCGCGCGCACCGAAAGGAGCGAATAAATGGGCAGCTTCACCAGCTAAAATAATGCGACAATTTTCATCAGTGTAGGTTTCTGCAACAACTTGATAGAAGGTATAGGTTGATATCCATGTAATACGTTCTGTATACTTTGGATCCAGTACTTTTGGAAGCCATTCGCGTACACCCTCTTCTGAACCGTAATATGCCCTATCATCTTCATCAAATAACTGTAAATCGATTCGCCATCCTCCAGCAAACGGGACATACATCACATTGCGTCCCCCAGCATCAGGATGTTGATAATGGAAAGTACGTTCTATTGGAAGTGGATTTTCTTCATCCTCTTTTACATCAACTACCACAAACGCATCACTCGTACGCGGCCCTTCGAATTTGATTCCGACTGACTTTCTTACTGCAGAATGTGCACCATCTGCTGCGAGAACATATTTTGCTTTCCAAACATCTTTTTCAGTTTCAATCGTAACGCCATCATTTGAAGTGACTACATCTTTCACTGGTTCTCCCCATATAAATTCAATATTGGCAGCTTGACAGGCTTTAAACAACGCTTTTTCAATTTCGTGCTGATGTAAACTTGAGAACGCTGGAATTGTGTTTGGAGCCGGTGGCTCATACACACGTTTGTAAACCGATTCTCCCCGATAGTATGTTTTCTTTACTGGCCAAACAATACCAATATCCGCTAATTCGAAACCTAAGCCTGAGGATATACTTTCTAATAGTTTTAAAGTCTCTCTATGAAGATAAATGGCGCGACTGCCTGCACGCTCGCGTCCTTCTGGTTCGGCTTCAATAATGGTTGCCCGAATACCTTGATTATGTAATGCAAGGGCAGCAGTCATACCAACTGGACCTGCACCAACCACCAATACTTCACGTATGTTTGCCATTTTAATCTACTCCTCTAATAGTCTCTTTTTCACATGTTCTGGAATGGCGACTGCCTTCGTACGCTCTTCTGCTGTTGAAGCCCAAGCCCGGACTTCATAGCCTTCCGCTACAAGTTGACCTTCACAATAAAAATGATGTGATAATTTAAATACTTTTTCTTTTAGAAATTCAATTTTCGAACGTACTATCAGTTCTGTATTGTATAGAACTGGTTGTTTAAAATTACAATGTGTTTCAATCAAAGGTAAAACAATATTCTCTTTAAATAAAGTATCCGTCGGATGTCCTATTGAGGAGAAAATTTCATGTGTTGCTTCATCCATCCATTTATAATAATTCGGATAAAATACTATTCCCGCAGCGTCTGTGTCTCCCCAATGCACTTTTACTTTGTAATCCATTTATTTATCTCCTTCTTTTCCAGTAACCCCAGCAGTTGATTTTAAAACTTTTACACTAAAATAGCAGGTTCAAATTCTCCCGTTACTTCTTGATAGCCATTGTTACTCTCAAATGGTTTTTCTTGTTCAAGATCGAATTTTTCCATGATTGGTAAATCATTTACAGAGAAGAAGAAAGTATCCTCTAATGCCACATGCTCGTGTACAGCCCAGTTCGGAATGATAAAATAATCCCCTTTTGCCCAATCAAATCGAACACCATTAATAATGCTGTAACCAGAACCTTTAAATACTTGATAAATCGCTGAATGTGTATGACGGTGAGCCTTTGAGTGGAACCCTTTTGGAAGCTTTTGCATCCAAGCTCCAATGTTTGGATTGGCTGTTTCACCGTTTGATGGATTAATATATTCCACCGCATATCCATCATATGGATCTGGCTCAAAGCGAGATAATCCTTCAATTGCTTGTAATGTTTTATTCCATTTATAATTGCCCAGTGGTGCTACCTTAGAATTGCGATCAGAAATCGGTCGAACCATACCACCCTCATAGCGCTGTGCTGTATAATTATCAGGAACTTTCGGCTGTTCAATTCTTTCAGGATATGGCTCAAAGAAAGTTCCGCCCATCATATAGATTGTTGGGATATCAAGAACATCCATCCAAATCATAGGCTCTGTGCCCTCATGGCCATGTCCATGCCATAGATTCTTGGGAGTGATGACAAAATCCCCTTCTTCCATAAAAATTCGTTCGCCTTCTACAATAGAGTAAGCGCCTTCACCTTTTGTAATAAAACGTAATGCATTTTGCGTATGACGATGCGATGGAGCTACTTCACCCGGCTGGAGAAGTTGTACTGCAGCATAAAGGGTTTGTGATGTCGAAGCCCATCCCCATGGCTGACGATAGTCCAAACCTGGATTTTGCAAATAAATAGCTCTTCGTTCACCGCCGCGATCTGGCGTAAAGATTTGCGCCGCTTCCATTAATTTCTTCTCAAGCAGCTCCCATTTCCAAAGGTATGCTTGTGCATGCGGCTCAGGCTGGTGATGCATTAAGGCCGGAATCGCCTCCCAAAGCGGTCCGAGATTGTATTGCCGAATATCTTTTGTAAAGTCTTGGACAATTTTACTTTTGAAAAACTCGTTTTGCTCTGCCATTCTATATCCCCCCCGAATATTACTGATTGACTTTGGATAAATTACGCTCAATTTGGCCAAAATGCTTACTTGTGTGTTCTACGAGTAAATGATCGACGATAAAGGAAATCGGTTTTGTTCCAAAGCGAGGATTTCGGCTTGGTGCTTCAAGCGATAATTTCTCCTCATCTAATTTTCCTAACGTCTGCTCAACGCGATACTTAAGTTCCTCAAGTTGTTTCAAAACATCCGATACTGAAGTGCTATCAACCTTTTCTTTATTTACTGCCTCCAAACGATCTTCTTGCTGTAGACCGCGTCCCCATTCCTTACCAGGAGTCTCTAAAAGAAGTTCAATTTCATCCAACCAATAAGGGACAGCTTCCACAAGATGGCAAAGAATTTGCATAATGGACCATTCTTCTTCTGTAGGATTCCAGCGAATGACTTCTTCTGAAAGTCTTTTCGCTTTCAGAAGAATTTGATCCAGTGACTGCTTAACAGTTTCAATAGAGTCATTTATCGTTAAACTCGTCATGATTATTTCACCTCTGCTGGTTCTTTAACAGTTGTAACCTTATTTTCCAATACGCCAATTTGATCAATTTCAATTCTTACGATATCTCCATCCTTTAAGAAAACCTGCGGATTACGGGCAACACCGACTCCTCCTGGTGTTCCTGTTAAAATTACATCTCCCGGCTCAAGCGTCATCAAGTTGGATAAAAATTCAATTAAATACTGAACAGAGAATACTAGATTAGCTGTATTGGACCGTTGGCGTTCTTCACCATTAACGGTTAGTACTACTTCTAAACCAGATGGATTTGTAAGTTCATCTGAAGTAATCAGCCATGGCCCCATCGGTGCACTGCCTTCAACCGTTTTCCCTTGAAGCCATTGAAGTGTGCGGCGCTGCAAGTCGCGGTATGTCACGTCATTCACGATGGTATAACCGGCCACATAATCAAGCGCTTCGGCTTGTGACACATTTCTTGCACGTTTCCCAATTACAAAAGCAAACTCTGCTTCATAATCAAGCTGTTCTGAAATTGGAAAGAATGGAATATCATCCTGTGGTCCAACGACAGTATTCGCAAACTTAGCGAATACAACCGGATATGGCGGAAGTTCACGCTTCATTTCCAAAATATGTTCACGATAGTTATGACCGACACAAATGATTTTTCCTGGTGCTGGAACCGGAGCTTCAACTTTTACTTCACTTAAATCGTATATAAGTCTATAACCATTTACTGTTTTATTTTCTAAAGCAAATTCAATTGCTTTTTTAGCAAGTTTAGCGCTTTCATTTCCACCTTGTAAAAACCCTGTCATATCTGCTGGAACATATGCATCTGTAATTTGTTGAGCACGAATTTTTCCTTCTGATGTTAGTAAAGACTTATATGCAATATGAAGATCAATAACTTGATCATTAAGAATAGCCCCGGTACGATGTGAAATTCCTTCACGGCTAAATGTAATTAATTTCATGAGTGTTCCTCCAGGTAAATTTATTTTTTAGTGTTATAAAAGTTTCAATTATCCTAAGCTATAATTTAATGAAAGAATCTTTTACTCTACTAAAATGGATTTATTTTTCTAAATATAAACTTGAATATAATACAATTCCTTCAGTGGAAAATGTCTCCTTAATGTACTTTGGTATGCACTCCCTATTTTGCAGTACGATTGTCGATAACACGACGAGCCTTCATCGTGAAACGTATTAAGGAATTGTCTTCCATTCGCTCAACATCAATTCTGAGACCCACACGTTTTCTTAACGATTGCGCTAAAGCCGGAACAACTTTTTCAGGGCCTTCAATTTGAATTTTTACTTGATTCATTTCCTGTTCTGTATAATAAATAATTCGGAATTCCTTAATGGAGTCGAATTCACGAACAATTGCTTCAAGAGATGAAGGGTAAATATTAACTCCACGTATGACAACCATATCATCTGTACGCCCTAACAAACCGCCTGGTAAAAATAAAAATGGATTTCCACATGTACAAGCATCCGGTTTATATACAACAGCATCCCCAGTACGATAGCGAATCATCGGATAACCGAAACGTCCAAGATTTGTTAATACGAGCTCTCCACGTTCACCAGGTGCCACATGGTCTAAGGTATCTGGATTTATAACCTCAGCAATGAATTGTGTTTCATTCACATGTAATCCACTTTGTTTTTTGCAAGAATAGCCGTATGCACCCATTTCAGTCATTCCAACATGATCAAATAGCTTAGCTCCCCATAATCGTTCAATTTGAGAACGTGTAGAAGGAACCGATCCTCCTGGTTCTCCAGCTGTAACGATTTTTTCAATAGTTGAGTCTTTAATATTTAGCCCCAACTTTTCCGCCACCTCTGCTAAATGAAGTGCATAGCTTGGTGTGCAAAAAAGAACTGTTGCTTTGTTTTGAAGTATACTGTTTAAACGTTCCTCCGAAGACATGCTCCCACCTGGAATGGCCATGCTGCCAAGTTTTTGAACAGCTTCATGTGCTGCCCAAAACCCGATAAAAGGTCCAAATGAAAATGCTAAATATGCACGATCATTATTCGTTACACCTGCAGATTTTAAAACTACCAACCAACAATCTGACCACCAATTCCAACTTTCCGTCGTGTCGAGTACCTTTAAAGGTCGTCCTGTCGTTCCTGATGTCTGGTGATAGCGAATATAGCTATCTTCTGGATATGAATGATTTCGACCGTATGGAGGATTTATGGTTTGATCTTCAGCTAATTCGCTTTTCGTTGTAAATGGTAGATGACTTAAATCTTTCAGTGAAGTAATAGGTAAGTTTATACCTTTAAGTTTTTCCTTATAAAACTCATTAAAGCCTTTAACAAAAACTAATAGCTCATTTAACTTTTGCATTTGGTAAGATTTAAGATCAACTTTTGTCTCGTAGACTTGATGATCCACCAAACATCCACCTCACTTTCATTTTATTGAAATTTACAAAAATTCAATAAACCTTGTAAAAATAATAAAACAAGATTAACACTATGAAAATGCTTTTATACCGCTATGTGGAACAAGGAGAACAAATTTTTTTATAAATTGTGAAGGTTTACTTATGGTTGAAGTAGTATTCATATATAAAAGAAAACTTTTGTTCTTTGGAGTTATGGTTTATTTATAGGGGGAATATTTATTTATGTCTCGTACGACAAACAGCTCATTAACAAATGCACTTCGCATTTTAAAGAACTTTTCTATTGACCATCCAGAATTCAAATTATACGAAATTGCAGATCATATTGGTGTTTCCAAAAGCACAGCTTGTAGACTTCTTCAAACATTAGAAAGCGAAGGATTTGTTTATCGAAATATAAAGTTTAATTCGTATCGTTTAGGATCTTCCATACTCGCACTATCGAATACTGTTATCGATCAAATAGCCAACTTAAAGGAAACTACACATTTTTTAAAACAATTAACTATACAAACAGGTGAATCCTCACACATTGCTATTTTAGAAAACACTAATGTCATATATTTAAAAAAAGAAGATAGCCAGCACCGCGTTCAATTACTGTCACATATTGGACGCCGTAACCCTGCACACTGTACGGCGTCTGGTCAAGCAATTTTAGCATTTATTAATCCTCTAACGATTGAAAAACTATTCGAACATGGTTTAGAACAAACGACCCAATATTCAATTGTAAGTTTACCTATGTTAAAAGAAAAATTAGCGACTATTCGAAAGCAAGGCTATTCTATTAGTAACGGTGAATTCATTGAAAATATCGTGTCAGTCGGAGCTCCCATTTACAATAAAAAGAATCAAGCATTCGCTGCAATTAGTGTTGCTGGTCCAAAGAAACGAATCCTACCAAACTTACAAAAGATCGTCGAAAACGTACTCTTCACAAGTGAAAATATTACAAAATACGTTCAAGCCCACATAAAGGATGTTGACATTGAAACATTTATTCAATGAAAAATATTTAGTTGCCTCTGTAAAAAATGCCATGCGCATTTTAAGACTTTTTACACCGAAGCAAAATGAATTAGGAATAACAGAAATGGCGAAAAAGCTTGATTTATCTAAAAGCACAGTGCATCGTTATGTGAAAGAACTAGTACACGAAGGATTTTTAGTCCAAAATAAATCAAATGGTTATTATCGCCTTGGCCTATCAAATTTAGCATTAGGCGGTATTGTCCAATTGAACAAAGAAATGTACACAGATGCGATACCAATACTTACCAAACTTGCGAATCGTTTTCAGTTACTAGCACATATTTGCGTAGTGGAACACAATCGTGTTGTCTACTTAATACGTGAAATGGGCAATCAACCCGTGAAATTAATTACGAAAAGCGGGCGGCACAACGACATACACTGTACAGCAGAAGGACTCGTAATTTTAGCGTTCAAAAGTAAAGACATTATAAACAATGTCCTCACACAGGATTTAAAAAAGTACACAAAATACACAGATACTGACCCGGTTCTTTTGAAACAAAGAATTTTAAAAATCCGCTCCAACCAATACGCTGTCACAAAGGATATGTATGCAATCGGGTTTATCAGTTTAGCTGTGCCAATTCGAGATTATACAGGTGAGGTCGTTTCTTCTCTCGCCCTTATTGGAGAATCAAAAAATGTTATGACAAATGAATACGACGAAATAATTAAAGAGTTACAAAGGAGTGCTAAAAAAATCTCAGAGCAGTTGGGATACTATGACCAATTATAGTACCCCTCTCCCCGTTTGTTTAAGTGTATTCCTTCACTTCTTGCATTCTTTAAACAATCAATCTGTTCAATAAACGAATATCATTAGTCATACCCTCATAAGGTGCCTGAAATATGACTTTTTCATTATTGACTCTCTCATTTTTGAAATATGTGATATCAGCAAACTCAGGAACAACATGCTTTGGATAGGTTTCATATTTTATGCGAGACTCTTCCATTCAGTACATATCTTCACAATCTTGCTTTTTTTATAATCCAGATACCTCAACATGTTCCATAAACCAAAAGACTATTCTTGCAAAGATAGCCTTTTGATTTATTTTTAGTAGATTGACTTCCATGGATAAATACAAATAAAGCGTTCCGATTAAAAAGTTATTTTTCCTGAACGGATATCATTGGTCATACCCTCATAAGGAGCTTGGGATATAACTTTTTCGTTATTGACACCCCATCGCCATCAAGCTAAGAAAAGCGAATACCCCAAAACGAAAAAATGTACATTTTCTCTTGGAGATGTTATAAAATTCTTAAGTTGATGGGTATGAGGCGATACCCCATGCCTATCAAGCTATTATTTTGAAATTACCCCAAAACGAAATTTTTATCTTTCCACAGTTATTTATAATATCCCTGCTCATTTTTTTCGTTTTGGGGAACAAATAATTTCTTAACTTGATAGCAATGTGGTGATATCCCTTATTTAACATTTCATGTAAACCGATTTGGAAAATATAGACTAGATTTTAATCGGCGTCCTCCAGATATTGAATTTGATATACCTGTATCACCGATTCCAATTGAAGCAGCTGGTTAATCTAAGCATGAGAGGAGGACAATTCATATAACCTTCTCTTTTGCTTTACGTTTGTAAGTGGCTCCCCAAAAAAAAGAATTGTTGCCGTACCCCATAAGTGGGTCTGATATAATCCTAAATATAAAAACAGAGAAAAAAGTCCTGGTTTCTATCACCATCCCAAAGACATTGGTATATTGTCATTTCCCTCAAAAAAATGCCTTTATTTATGGTACAGTTTCCATCTATAAATGCTAAACTACATCCTCAACAATACGGTGTAAGCGTAATTTAATTGGAATAATACCCTTTACCAAACTTCTAAATGAAATGTATAGCTGAGTAGTTACTATTATTTTATTAATAACTTGAAATATATGTTTCTATGAAAAAAGCTGTTGAAAGGAATCCCCTTCAACAGCTTCTCCATTATTAACGATATAAACGAACTGCACCCGCAGAATTATCATCTGCTTGTCCAACGACTTCGAATTTTAATCCAAGTTTCGGTACTTTACGCCCTGCATCTGGGATTAAGTTGTTCATATAAGATTTCGAATCATCAAACTTCGTTACACCTGGTAATCCGTTATACTCAAATGTTCCGCGCGATGGAGATACAACTTTCCACGCTGGTGTTTGGTTAAAGGAGAACGCAGCATCTGCAATTTGATATCGTGTACTATTTTTAACAGTTGGTTTACCGTTTAACGTTCCAACAATTGCCTCTGGGTGAGAGTCAACAACTCCTAAGAAACCTTCGCCCGGATGAATACCAACCCAGTTATCTGTAAAGCTAGAGTCTGCATACCATACAACAAGACCCGTATTGTACGCTACACCGCTGCTATATTTTAACGCTTCATCAGCACCAGCATAGTTTCTCCACTCTAAATAGTAGTTATGTTTCTTCTTATAAAAGCCGTCTGATACAACGAAACCGTTTAATTTAAATTGTGATTCACCTTCTGCATCATCAGAGAACACAACTTTTCCATCGACAGTTAATGTTGCATTATCAAGAGTAAAACCACTTGGTGCCGTAGCACCATCTGTAATGTATTCGAATACTAATTTTACTTTTTGACCTTTAAATTTGCTTAAGTCATATGATTTATCTATCCATTTTCCTTCTGTTGTGTCTAGACCATTTTTAACATTCTTTTCACCAATTCGATCCACTAACGTTTTCGTACCATCTTCTGTCACTGCATGTACTTCAAGGAAGTCCCAACCAGTTTCAATTTCATACAATGATTTGTAATCAAACTTCGCATTTGTTGCATTTGTTAAATCAAACACTGGCGTTTCTAGTGTCGTATGAAGATCATCGCCTTTTGTACTAAAGTAATATTTCTTACCAAATGCAGGCTCAATACCTTTTACATCTTTATCTGGTAAGTTAACACGAATCAGACCAGGACGAGCTGATTTCGTTACACTTTGATCTAAGTATGTCGCAAAACCGATACCGCGATTTAATTTATCATAGTCAGTCTCTACAATATTCGCCCAGTTTCCGCCAATGTTCTTTTGAAAGAACTCTTTGTTTTGCGGAGAGAAACTTGGTGGCGTTGAACCTGCAATTTTACCTGCCCAGCTGCCGCCGCTCATAACAGACCAAGAGTTAATCGGCTCACCTGATCCAGAGTATTGCGTATCATACTCATCTGGAAGACCTAAATCATGACCAAACTCATGTGCGAATACACCAACTGCTCCGTCTTCTGGCTCAATTGTGTAATCGTATGCTGCCATTTTACCGCCCCAGTTATCCACTTTTGCTTTTGTTCCTTCAATTGGATATGGCTTTCCAAGATTCCAGCGGTGTGACCAAATTGCGTCATCACCTAATCTACCGCCGCCTCCATCTTGACCAACTCCAGCATGAATGACCATTAAGTGATCAACCAGTCCATCTGGTTCATTTTTATTTCCGTCTCCATCAAAGTCATATTGATCATACTGGTCAAATTCAGATAAATCCATACCGCTTGCTACAGCTGCATCTAATGACTCTTTTACAAGATCACGAGGTCCTTTTGGTCCTTTATTATCATGACCGCCATCGCCAGCATCTGCACCATAATCCGCTGCTTTACCTGGAACTGTTAACCACTTTGTTACTGTTCCATCAACTGTATAGCTACCGCCTGATTGCTCTTCATAATATTGCTTAAATGTCGAGATTTTCGAACCATCAAATAACGTAAACGGCTTATCACCAAACAACATGTTTTGATAATGTTCTGGCGTAAAATCGTTTGAATACATATAACCTGGTACTTGATCAATATTGTTATGCTTAAAATCAGCATATTCTACTAGCAATACAAGTACTTTATCTTTGCGAACATCACCATTATATTGTTTTTGCTTCGCTGAAGAAGTTGGTACTTTTCCGTTTAATCCACCTTTAACCTGCTCTTGCCCAGCTACCGGACTACCAATAGGTTGATCAGCTTTTTCTTTCATATCTGCTTTTGCATCTTTCACTTTTTTCAAAAAGTCAGAAGCTTCTCTCGAGACACTGTCCCCCGCTGCTGGTTCTTTTCCAGCATTCTTGCCTTTTTTCTTCTCTACATATTTTTCAACAGCTTTTAATGTGTCTTCTTTCGACGCAGATTTACTAATTACACCACGCTGCTTCAACGCGTCTGCTAGACGATCCTCCGGAATTAAATTTTCATCAATTGGACTTAAAGATTCTACATTAGACGGCGTTGCCGCATAAACAGATTGACTACCAAACCCAAATGTGCAACTAAGCACAGCTGCCGCCGCAAGCGTAGACAGCACTTTAAAAGGCCTTTTCTTCATCCTTATTCCTCCCCAATCTTAAATATATAGTAATATTTTGATAATAAAGAAAATTCTATCGATTTGCAAGATATTGTCTTTATTTGTAATATTTTTGAAAATATCCTTTGTTTTAGATTGGCATATATTCTGATCAATAGATGTTTTTGGAATATATTAGGGGTACAGCAGCGATCACTACTTTTGGGGGTCACTCATTATTTTAGTTAACAGAATTAAAGTTCCGTTAACTTTTGGTGATGAATGTAACAAGATTAGTTTACAGAACACTTGTAAATATTGTTGGGAAATTAAGTTCTTATACACGTCAAAATATAGTAGCAAAAGCTTTAAGAGAGATAGGAAGAATCGAAAAAACTATCTTTATCTTAGATTATCTTTCAAATAAACCTATGCGCCGGCAAATTCAACGAGGATTAAATAAATTTATACTTTTTAGGAGACAAGACAATGCTTACAACGATTCCAGCCATGTTGAACATCAGAACCCTTTTTTTCAGCTATTTGCACGTGAACCAAAAATAATACAACTATATATCACAATTAGAAATAAAATTACTAAACTTATTGAGAAATATTTCATAAGAGACTCCTTTTTGATATGATGTGCAAAATGTATTGTCATAAATTAAGTCAAGAAATAACTACAATAAAAGAGTTATTTTCCTAATATTCTTACATTTAAAACCCTGCTATTATTAATTTTACTTATTAAAGCTACTAACTAATCAATTCCTTTGCGACCTCTTTCGATCTGAACGCTTTTTTGTATTGTTTAAATTCTTGTTTATCAACTCGAAATTTTTCACCAGTATCCATGTTTTTTACTAGATATGTTTTAGCAGTATATTCCTTTATTAAAAAATAAAAGAAATATATCCAGAAAGTTAATGTGAAAGTCGAGAAAGCTAAGAATAATCCTGGAATAAACATTATAATCTCCAAGCTTGAATTTACTCGTTTTAAAACATTTTTTTGTCCTGTTGCTACTTCACCTTGCTGTAGTCGTTGCATGCGTTTTAAAGATGCAACCGTATCATAGCCCATAAAAAACCTCCTTCAAGTGAAAAGCTATTTAGAGCTTTGATTTGTCTTTAGGAATGAGGTGGCAAGATACTTAATTGATATTTATTTTTCTTGCTTTTTCTCTTTTATTTTAATTTTTGCTGCTTTGTAGAATGCTAATTTTCCTTCATTATACTCTTTAGTATATTGATTGAACTTTTCTTTTTCTTTTAGTGTTTCTTCATTCAATATATTGATAGCTTTAACTTTCTCACTAATCTCTTTTAGTTTTGTTTCTTTGTCTTTTAACTTTTCATAAAGTTCTTTTTCGAGTATTAGTGATTTTTTGTAACTTTCATTCATTTTCCGAAAAGCTTCATAACGATTTGTATAAACTTCTGCTACCTTTTTTGCTTGTTTTTGTAATTTTTTATCCTCGATTTTATTTATATAACTATGAACTGATTTTACTTCTTTTTGCGCTTTTTCTAGTACATCTTGTTCAGTTTTCAACAATTTTTCACGTTCATTTACATTTATAACAGCCTGTTCTATTTGTTGTATCACCGCTTTGTTTTGTTCTTTTCCTTCTTGTATAATTTGATTGTACAATTCTTGCGCTTTTGTTTCTAACTGCTCAAATATTTTCACATTATCAAATAATGTTTTTTCTTGATTTGCTGCATTTTCAAAAGCAACATATAATTCTTCTTCTGGTTTTGCACCCAAACATCCTACTAGCAACGCAATTAATAAGATTGCTATAAATGCCACTTTTCTATAAATCAATGTCATTTCCTCCTATGGTGTTATATACGTTCATTTATCTTATAAAAAATGTACCAATCCTTTCTCTACCGACGATACATATCGTACTTCAATGTACCTCAACCATTTTCTTCAAAATATCAAATTCAATTCCTTTATCGGCTACATTGATTATTGTTTACCATACCTCTTGTATTAAATTAATAATACGTCTTCCTTTTGTATATAATTCGGTGGGGATTTGTACAATATTTTCATGAATATTGAGGCAATTCACCATAGAGGCGTTGTTACTGTTCCTACAATGTTTGATTGATGCATGAAAATCGTGTATTTCTAAAGACTAAATTATCTCTTAGCAGTATGGAAACTACATGAAAGTATAGATATACACTTGTAAAATATACAAATCATACTTTCAAGGTATCCAGAAGAAAAGACGTTTTCTTTTTGGTATAATCCTCAATCTTCTATAATAGATATGGTAACGATTCCACATTTGTTTGTATTGACTATCAAATGGATTGAAATTTTCTATACATACAAGAATTTGATAATAATTACACTACCTTATCTACTTAAGAAGATACGATAGTGTAATTTCTCCCCCAGTAACTGCTTGAATCAAGTGATTGGAGGAGAAACAAGCAGGGGCTGTATTCCACAATACCAGTGCTTTATTTAAAGCTACTTATATTAGAACCTTCGTACATTTAACTATCTCATGTTCGTAACCTTCCGCATAGGCAGCAACCATGATTGTTGTTTCTTTATATGTTCTTTAGGTAATAAATGATTGTACTAAACGTTGTCTATTAAAACTGCTACCCATGTCCTACGATAACAGTCCATTATGAAGGAATCTATTGAAAGGAAACTTAATTACATATAATCCCCTTTTCGAGAGCCTCTTCTAAAGACACACTAGTGTATCCAAGTTCTTTTGCAATTACTGCACATGTGATTTCACCGTTGAGCATGTTTACGCCAAGTTTTAACGCATCGTTTTCAAAAATAGCTTTTTGCACGCCCTTGTTGGCAATTTGCAATGCATACGGAGTTGTTACATTCGTTAAAGCAATAGTAGATGTTCTCGGAACAGCACCTGGCATGTTTGCAACGGAGTAGTGCAGAACTCCATACTTTTCAAATGTTGGATTATCATGAGTAGTTACATGGTCACACGTTTCCACAGCGCCTCCTTGGTCAATCGCTACATCCACGATTACAGATCCAGGCTTCATTGTTTTTACCATTTCTTCCGTAACAAGCTTAGGGGCTTTGGCGCCAGGAATTAATACTGCACTAATCAAAAGATCTGCTTGTTTTACCGTTTCCGCGATATTGAACGGATTGGACATCAATGTTTTGATTTGAGTACCGAAAATATCATCCAGTTGGCGTAAGCGATCAGCGTTTAAGTCAATAATCGTAACATCGGCACCAAGACCAATCGCCATTTTCGCAGCATTTGTTCCTACAACACCACCGCCGATAATGGCAATTTTACCTCGGCTTACACCAGGAACCCCTGCAAGGAGAATGCCTTGGCCACCATTCGACTTCTGTAGGAATTGGGCCCCGATTTGCACAGCCATACGTCCAGCTACCTCACTCATTGGTGTAAGGAGAGGAAGTGTATGGTTCACTTCTACTGTTTCGTAGGCAATTGCGGTTACGCTTTTATCTTTAAGAGCTTGAGCTAAAGCGGGTTCAGCAGCCAAATGTAAGTATGTAAACAAAATTAGGCCCGGGCGGAAGTGCATATACTCGCTAGCAAGAGGTTCTTTTACCTTCATAATCATTTCTGATCGGTTCCATACTTCAGCAGCACTTTCAATAATTTCGGCACCAGCATGTACATAGTCTGCATTTCTAAATCCACTGCCAACACCTGCATTTGTTTCAACCAATACCTTATGGCCAGCTGTCACAAATGGAATAACTCCTGCAGGCGTAAGTGCGACACGATTTTCATTATTTTTTATTTCCTTTGGAACTCCGATAATCATTAGATTGCCTCCCTTAACTAATCTTTGCGTTATTTTGTTGTAATTCGAGTATAGGGGATTACATATGTTTTTTCATCGTTGAGAACAAAGAAAAATACAGCATCCTTTTGTGGAATTCCACAAAAGGATGCTGTTACATAAATTTTTGTAACTTGAGATCCAAATACAAAATCATTTTTTGATTTGGATCTTTTAAATCAATTTCACTGATTTCACAAATACGTTTCAATCTATAACTCAGTGTATTTGCATGAATGTTCAAAGCTTGGGCCACTTCGCCAACATTGCTATCTTTATTCAGAAAGGTTTCCAATGTTTCAACAAGATCGCTATTATGCTTATGGTCATACTCATATAGCTTTTGCAACGCCTGGTTTTCATACTCTTCATGCTTCCTTTGTTCCAGTAGAATATCGATTAATTGATAAATCCCCATGTCTTGATAACTGTGGATATCAGTTGTGTCAGAAGGGAACTTTTCCTTTATAGCTAGAACCTTTAGTGTTTCTTTGTAAGCTTTACTAATCTTTTGGTAATCACTATAAATACTGCTGAATGCCGGCTTGATAGATTTTATACCAAATCTCTTTTCCATTTTGTATATAAATTTTTCGATGAAAGCGCTGATTTCATGGAAAGGTCGATTTACATTATCCAATGAGGTAAGAAGAATCAACTGGTTACGATCAATTGTAGAAAGTAAAACTTTCAAATGTTGACTTGTTTTTAACAAATAAGAAATTTGTTTTTCTTTTTCACTTGTAATTTCTTGGTCAAAATGGAATACGGCAACGGTAAATAAGGAAGCGGGAGAAATATGAAGCAGGTGAAAATTTTCAATGATTTCTTCGTTTACCTGCATATGATTGGTAAGCAACTTCCACAAAAACTCTTGCGATCGTTCATTTTTTTTGTTTTTGTGGATTTGAAGCTGTAATAACTTGCTTTTCACGGATTCCGCAGCTTTTCTCAGCAATGCGTAATCTTGCTCACTGAAAGTTTTCTCGATTTCCAAAGCCCAAATGAATCCTAAGACGTCCTCTTTGTTCCAAATAGAAATCGCAACCCTGTCACCGAGACCAATATCATCTATCTTTTTTACACGAATAGGTTCAGAATTTTTTAGAAGAGCGGGAATAATGCCCTCTTTCCACAAGTTATTGATTATTTTTTCAGGTACGCGGCGCCCCATAATAGTCGCAATTCTGGCGGAGTCTGTTCTTTCATCATGGGTACTATATGCGAGAAGGCGGTGATTCACATCTTCAATCGTAATTGGGCATTGCAGAATCTCACTGATTACATCAGCAAACTCTTCTAAACTATCGAAGCTTACTCTAAAAAGATCGTTTTTCATAAATGGCAAAATTCATCCTTCCTATTTAAAATATATTTTCGTATTTACTCTAGATGAAAATATATTTTGTGTAAATTAACAAAATAATACCATAATACCTTCTATTCTATGAAATAAATAGATTTTCACAAAAGCTAAAGCTTTATTTTTTATAAGAAAAAATTTTATAATGATAAAAAAGAAAGGAGAATCTCTATGAAATTGCTACGTTCATTTCTCATTCTAACTCTTGTTGTATTATTAAGCGCATGCAATACAGCAACAAACGTCACAAAGGTGCAAGAAAACGGCGAAACGACTTTAAAAATTGGGTCCCTGCAAGGGTATCATGATGTGCAAACAATTAAAATTGAAAAAGGGAATGTGGAAATTCCTTTTGAGGCGGCCGTTGAAGAAGGTACGATTTTATTGCAAGTCACAAAAGACGACAAGGTCATTTATGAAGAAGAAGTCACTTCCCAAAAAGAAGGTTTACTTTCTTTTGAAGCACCAAAATCCGGATCATATGATTTAATTGTACGTGTGAAGGGTAAAGAAGAAAAAGCAAAAGGAATTCAAATACATACGAAGCTATGAAAAATCGGCAAGCGGAGTGTAACCGCTTGCCGTTTCAATTTAAATACCAACGTTTTTGAGATCGGTACTATCTCTTAGAGTGATAAAATCAACGTTTTTTCCGTTTTATAGATACAATCTCGTTTATTTTTCTTGGTGTTCCGCATCCCATTCACTTAAATAGGATGCATATTCCAATTCATCTGGATTATCATGTAACATAGAAATAAACTCTAATTTATTTCCATCACAATCCAGAAAGTATACACTTGCAGCTGGCATCCATCTTTGGACAATTGGCTCTTGATTTCCTTTTCCTTGGCTTCCCACCACTTCTATTCCACGATTCTCTAACCACAATTTAGAAGTCTTTAGAAATTCTAAATCTACATCAAAAGCAAAGTGTTTCATCTCAAAATCTTCAATATTATGTACTTCCCATAGTCCAATCATTTGCTTTTTACTCTCTCCTACCCAAAAGAAAGCCACTTTTCTTTTGGATAGTTTTCTTGCTAATGCTAACCCTAACTTATTTTGATAGAAATCTATCGCCTTTTCTAAATCTCTTACATGTAAATGAGTTTCGTATATGTTCTGTATCATTCTGCTTATTCCTTTCTTTATTGGTAACTACGGGTTGAGTAGTTACTGTAATTCTAAATCTGAAGTATGTATAATCATTGTAATGTATCTCCATATCCAATATACCTATTTACTATTATATCGAAGTTGAAATATGATAAATCCAACTGAGGTAGCAAATTCAAATAAAAATCCTACTACTTTTGTAGGAGAAATCTCCATTAAATTCAGATGATATAGTTTTATAATAAAGTCACGATGTTTCTAAAAAAGACGCGAAGTTTTGAAGAAAGTTGCGACGTTTTTAAAAATGATGCGATGAAATAACTTATCTAAGTGGAGAAGGGATTTCACCTTTTTTATTAAACGAATGAAGCAGGATAATTTTAGAATGTTGCTTATAATATATTTTGAAGAAAATAGTACAGGAGGTGCTAAAATGGCTAGGTTAAAATTATTAAAGAGTATAGGACATAATACTGTTCATAGCTATTTAAGTTTAATGAATTGTAGAGACAACGGGTTTGTTTTTAAACATTTATATAATATTGCTAAAGAGAAAAATATAGATAGCATAGTTATAGATATTTTAGGAAGAAATATTAAACCTAAAGCTTTTGAAATTCCAGTAATAAAGGAGTCTTTAGATGATTTAGGAAAAGACTTCGAACGTCTTTTAAAAAATGCAAATATTCCCTTAGACAATGTTTTTTCTGCAACAGCAAGCATCATTTTTAATCTTGAAAACTCACACATTGGTATTTCTGGTGCTGAGCTAGAAAAATATGATTGTCTTGTAGAAATTATAGATAAAAATGAAAAATCACATAAAATTACCGTTAAAGAATGGTGGCGATAGTTCCATGTTAAATGACAATAAAGTTGTTTCTGTAGTGCTTAAAGAAATAGTCTAAAACATTTTTTTAATGAGACAATAAGGAGCGGTTTATGAAAAAAATTATACTTATTGGTTCGGGCGGTTCAGGGAAATCTACATTAGCAAGACGCTTAGGTGAAAAATTAAAAATAAATGTTTATCATCTTGATGCATTATTTTGGAAACCTAATTGGGTAGGTGTTCCAAAGAATGAACAAAGAAAAGTGCAAAATGATTTAATTAAAGAAGAAGAATGGATTATTGATGGAAATTATGGTGGGACAATGGAAATAAGACTGAACGCAGCTGATACAATAATCTTTCTTGATATACATAAAACAATATGTGTTTATCGTGCTTTCAAAAGAATAGTACAATATCGAAATAGAACAAGACCAGATATGGGCGAAGGATGCGAAGAAAGATTTGACTTAGAATTTTTCAAATGGATATGGGAATATCCAACGACCAAAAGACCTGTAATTTTAAAAAGACTTGATCAATTATCTAGGGATAAAAAAGTTATTATCTTAAAATCACCAAAAGAAGTTCAACAATTTTTAGAACAAGTGCAATAATTATAAACTGAAGGGTGTATGTTTTCATTTCCCTAAGTCTATTAAAAACCAACAAATCCCAACTATCCCTTGTAGAAAATTAGGATTTGTTTTCATGAAAGAATACATCTTCTTTTTTAAAGCACTACACTACATTTAATTTACAATAAAGTCGTTCAAAAAACTCTAGTCATGCTATTCAACAATCGGGCCATTTTATGGAATAACACCTTTAAAATCTGGATATTTGTGTTAAAATTTCTCTGTATTGTTTTCTATCTAAACTGGACAAGAGGGGTATTTGGGATTTATGGGAATAGCTTGTAATTTGAACTGCGGACATTGCTCTTACAATCAAAATGTTTTTTTAGGAATTGGATTTAATTATATACACTTGAGTTCGATTTTAGAATGGTATGAGGAAGAAGAAGGTCGGCAATACATCAGAGAGTTTATTAATAACAAGGAAACGTCTTTTGAATGCTACGACGGTCTATATGTTTGTCAGAAGTGTTGTTACCTATTAAATAAAGTACATTTACATATGAAGTCAGGAACCCAATCTTACACGAACACTCATACTTGTCCTCGATGTAATACTCAAATGCCGTCAAAGCCTTTAGTCGATATTAATCAAAGTGATGTTCTAGATTGTCCAGATTGTGGGCAAGAAAAGCTAAAGGTGAGTTTTTATATGGATTGGGACTAGGAAGTTGGTTCTTAAAATTTCCTTATTAAATTAAAAGAGGCTTTAGCAAAATGACTGTGGAGTTATTTTACAGTTATCGTGTTTTTCAATATTCTACAATCGGGCGCGATTCTGGAATAACACAGATAGAAACTGATCAAACTTTATTCCAAAGCTACACATAAAATCATATTTAAATAATGAAAAAACGCTATTCTTTTAGTGAGGATAGCGTTTTTTACTCTTGGGGGTAGTTAATATTTTTAAGTTGATGGGCATGGGACGAATCCCCTATTAGTTCCATAAACAAAAGATGTGGCTATGTTACAAGAAATACTCAATCATAGCACACCACTAATTATACTCAAATACATTAGAATTAACAGAAAAGAGAAAGATAATGTACTTGATACATTTCTTATTTGATTCCAAAAAACTACTTTTCTTTTTTCCATGATATTCGAAATTCTCCACCATGTTCTTCCGTTTTAATTTTAACCTTATATGTATCATCTTTAGATACTTTAATATTTTTTTGATCTTTGCCATTATTAAATTCTAATATTGTATTATCATTTGAATCCACCACATAAGCAGTTATAGTTCCTTTCTTTGTTGTTTCATCAAAAGAAAATACCCAATTTTCACCTTTTTTCACTTTCATATCTTGGGCTGCTGAACCAGAGAATTTTTTATACTTACCAGATACACTATCTGAAGAACCATGAACTTTACCACCAACAACAGTTCCCTCTCTTGTAAAACAACCACTAAGAACTACTAGACATAAAACAAATAAAATTGTATTTTTAATGATTTTCAACATAATTACTCCTCTTATTCACAATGAAATTTCTACCATTAAAACTTATAAACGCATTAGTTAAAAATTAATATCCTGCTTCAATTGCAGATACTAATCCTTTCATATATTCCAAAAAATTACTAGTTGTCAAAGAATAATAAATTTCTTTCCCGTTTTTGTTTGGCATAACTAGTTCTGCCTGTTTTAAAATTTTTAAATGATGGGATACAGCAGGTCTCGAGATGCTCATTTGTTCAGTTATTTGGTTTACATTTAAGCTGTCATTTTTAAGTAAAATCATGATAATTTGTTGCCTGTTCACATCACCTAATGCTTGAAAAATTGGAGTCGTTACCCTAAATTGTTCCAATATATTTTCTCTGTTTTTGCATTCGTAATTTTCCATAATCCGCATCCTTTTAATTATTATATTCAAATTAGATTCCATCAGCATAGGGTAAATGGTAGTAAGATTCCTACCGATAGTATCATGACTATGTTTATTTCATAAGTATATCATCTTTCACAACAATAGTTAGTAAATATCATAATTAAAATTTGAAAATTTCTTTAGCTTCTACCAGAAGATCCAGCACTTTTTTGCATTCTTCAATAAAGTAATTTAATTACTTGTCACACCAATACGTAATCGACCATTACCACACTTTCTTTAAGTTTAATTGAATATTCAACAACTGAAAGGTTTACATTGGATCCCCGTGCATTGTGTGGGGATTTTTTCATAAAGAAAGACACTCTTATGAGTGCCTTCTCTCATTGTTTTTTAGCAGAAGCAAGCAGCTCCAACGATGATTAATAATATGAAGAGTACAACGAGTAATGCAAATCCTCCAGCAAAGCCACAACCTCCACAACTACCACCAAAGCCCATAATAGTTCCTCCTTTAAGTAAGAGGGGAAAACATAGGAGTTCACATGTAACGGATTCGATTTATTTTATGTTGTTACGAACTAATTGAGCAGGTCCTTTAATAAATAAAAAAAAGACACTCAATGCGTACTTATCAAATCAGTAATTTATTGATAAAAAGACATCTTCATTATTCGAAGATGTCTTTTTATACAATGCACTGAGTTACAATTATTTTAGTACCTTTCTAAATTTGCGACCAAAAGTAAGTACCATACCTGCAAGAACCATCAATATACCCACTGCTGCACTGTTATTTGTACTTGCTCCCGTTTTTGGAAGCTCTTTATATGTATCTTCTTTTTTATCAGAAGTACTATTATTTGAGATATTACTGTTATCAGTATCAGAGCCATTGCTGTTGTTAGTACCAGTACTACCATTATCAGTGCTAGTATTGGTATTGGTATTACCAGTGTCAGAATCGTTATTGTTGCCTGAACCATTGTTTCCGTTATCAGAACCGTTACCATTGTCCTTATCTTTCACAACTACTTTTTGTATTGTAGTTACCTCATTACCGCCGGAGTCACGAACAAGGAACTTGACTTCGTAAGTACCAGTTTTAGCTGTATCTACTTCACCAAAATGTATTACTTTATCAGTAATATCGCCATCTTCTTTATCAATAGCTTTAACCCCTGACATTTGATCGAATTTGTCTCCTACATTTATATTCACTTCAGCAGGTACAGTTAATACTGGTGATTCATCTTTTAACTTTTCTTTCCCTTTAACTGTTACCGTTTGTTTCGCAGTTACTTCATAACCTTTAGAGTCTTTAACTGTGTATGATAAAACATACGTACCCGTTTTAGTAGTATCTACTTTACCGTCAATTGTTACTTTAGAAGTGATATCACCATCTTCTTTATCGATAGCTTTAACCCCACTCATTGGGTCGAATTTATCATCAATTGTTAATACTGTTTCTTTTGGTACTGTTAACTCTGGTGCTTTGTCTTCAACAGGTTTTTCATTAACTATTATAGTTTGTGTTTGAGTTGCCAAATGACCTGCAGAATCTTTAACTGTGTATTTAATCGTGTAAGTGCCTGGTGTATTTGTATCTATATGACCTTCATATTTTACTTCTGGCGTAATCTCACCATCTTCTTTATCCGTAGCACTTACATCGTTCATTGGATCGAATTTATCTCCTTCAGTAATTGTAGTTTCTAAAGGTACTTTTAGTACTGGTGATTCATCTTTTGTTTCTTCTTTCTCTTTAACCGTTACTGTTTGTTTTGCAGTTACTTGATGACCTTTAGAGTCTTTAACTGTGTACGTTAACTCGTAAGTACCTGCTTTAAATATATCTACTTTACCATCAACTGTTACTTTAGAAGTAAGGTCTCCGTCTTCTTTATCAATAGCGGATACTCCTGCCATTGGGTCGAATGAATCGCCTACATTCATTGTTGTTCCACCAGGTACTGTTAATTTCGGTTCCATATCTGGAGTTTCTTCGTTTTCTTCTACAATAACAGGTTTAGAATCAGTTGCTTCCCAAATAGGAGCGGCTAAAAGTGGATAATTCAAATTTTCTATTTTTTGTCTTGTTTCTAGTGTAGCAATTAGCCCCCATTTATCAAAGAATGGAAGTAAATTTTTCTGTGCAATCTTAGAAGTATTATAAATGAAATCTTGTATTTTCTCGTCACTAGTTTTAGGAAGTTCTTCGTTCGGAATTGCACGGTATAATTGATGTAATTTCGGATAGAACTCTTCCCCAAAAGCTAAGTCTAATTGCCAAAACATTGTTAATTTGACGAAGAGATCATCAATTTTATTATAGTCTTTTTCGGATTGAGGCTTATTTAAATAAGTAAATGCTTTGTCATATGTTCCGTTCTCTAACCTCGATTTATTTCCAAAAGCTCGTTGTACGGACATACTATAAATATTTACAGTAACTTCCCCTAATCCATCCCATGTCCAAGGAAGTTGTTGCCTTTGATGACCAGCTTCATGCCAAGGCCCCCATCCATTTTCTGTAAAGTCTTTCACATTTAGTACATGCTGAATTGCATCTCCGACATACGCAGTTCTACCATAATACGAATACATATAAAGAGTTGAGTGATTATCCTCCACAAAGTGTACATAATGCTTGTCCGCTTCCTTTTCAGATAAACCAGAAACTCGATCTTGAATTCTAATAGATTCATCTAATTTTTTTAAGAGTTGTACAGGATCTGTGTTAGAACCTATTAAATATTTTTTCACTCTTGCAGGACTTGCGGTTATAAGTACACGCTCTCCTTTTAGTTCCACCACATGGGCATTAGGATATTTATCTAGCATGTCTACTAAATCTTGTTGTGTATGTTTTCCTAACTCAAACAGAGGGCTAGTTGTTCCACCTGTTTTTATCTCCGTCTTCACTGTTCCACCTTGCCCTGGATTATATAAATAAATCATTCCGCCATTTGGAGATTCGATTGTATTTTCTCCTGGTTTTAAAGTGAACGACTTTATGAGCGAATCTTGGTTCCATGCACCATCGTATGAGAATGTTCCTATATAAGCTTGAATATTTTGTTTTCCTTCAACTTGAATGGTGATTTTTTCGTTTGGACTTGCATATAGTCCAGTTGGTTCATAGGGGCTAAACTTAAATTGTCGTCGATCATTTGCTCTAATTTTTTCTGGATCTCCCTTACCTTCGACATAAAAAACATGTTCCGCCGATACTTGTGTTTTAGCTGCAACTTTTGTTATTCCTGTTACTCCTCCCATAAATGGTGAAGCAAGTACATTCATAGCTATTAATGTTTTGATTGCGACCCCTTGATGCCTTTGTTGGGTATCTTTTTTCATTCTGTACCACAAACCTTTCTGTAGTTTTACAAGTTTAATAGTTCAATACATATTAATAAGTTTTATATAAACATTTTCACATTAGTGAAATGTAAAACATGAGTATAAATGGAGGATTCGGTCCGGGCCTCTTCGTGCTTTGTACAAGCTGAAAACAAAAAGGATGGTGAGTGCAGGTTACCTTCTTTCTGAGTAGAAGGGATTTATATACAAAAAATAATCACCAATAATTATAAGGAAAATTCAGAAAAATTTTCTTCTACAATTTTTAGTTTATTCATAATTTTTTATCACCTTGATTTTAACATTCACTATATAATATGACAATTAAAATATGACATTTTTCGTTAAATATCGACAAAAAAATCCTTCATCACATCTTTTGATTGGATGATGATATAAACAAATATAGTAATGAAGAAATATCGAGCAACAAGTATTAGCAAACATTATAAAAAATTAATTATTGATATCAGCTAATACTTATTGTTACATTCGGTTCCATTCCTACATCCCCCCTATATTTAATACTTATCCTTACTCACCTTTAACAATCGCTCAGAATAATATGTACCTAGAGGGTGTGACAATATTGAAAAAAAACATTGAAATTACAAGAGATATACAAGTCATACGGTCTATCCAACGCGATCTCAATATTGTGACAGTCGCACTATTACTAACTGGACAGATCACTATTATAGGAGTCTTTGTGACACCAGGAGGTTTTCGCGTTTCATTAGGAGGACCATTAACAGGAGAAAGTCGACTAGAAGGTAAATTCGAAAAACAAACTGCGAATATGATTATTGATGTAATAGACGTTATCCTCGCCGCACTATTACTCAACGATGAAATTGGAGTTACGGGGAGTTTTATTGCACCTGGTAGATTTACTATTAATGTGAGTGGACCAATTTTTGGTGTTCCTAAACTTGAACCTACTCTCCCTTACTTGAAAAGGGATTATAAGTTCTTCCAAAAAGTTGTGTCCAAACATTTTCATGTAAATCCTAACTTATTAAAAATACTTACAAAGGAATGATAACATGGCTTTAACAGATATTCCCACTATTCACCCATCTAAAAACGGAGTCTTTCTTTTAGCTCTTCCTTTAATTATTTTTATCTTCTTTTTTACTCAACCTAAAGTAGAAACAAAATAATACTCTCGCTAACTAGGAAAGAGCTTATTTCTCATCACCAAAATTCTAGGTTCTTTTTTACAAATTCCAGAACCAAAAACGGCTTGCATATTAAAGCAAGCCATTTTTGGTTCTTTCCTATAACCTATTCTAAGCTTTTTATTCTACGGTTCATCTTTTTTAAACCGATATTTCCCTCTTTAGGTAGGGAATATCAACTACTTGTATCTCATTTCAAAGCTCTCTTTCTTTCCATCCCATTCAATTGTCACAAGAAACACTTCTTCCTTATCATGCACTGCACAACCTGAACATGACGATTTTAATTGAATCGTTCCCCTTTCAATAAATCCTGTTCCCTCTTGTTTACTACTATTATCTTCAACTCTCCATTTTACGTCATTGATTTTTTCTCTATCTTTTCCTTTGTAAATAATTGTGCCTTCTCCAGATTCACTCGTATCTGTCTGTGAAATTATATACTTGCCTTTCCAATGCTTACTTTCTCCAACATATGAATAGGTGCGATCACAACCACTTAACGTCCAAAAACATATCATTACACTAAACAGCATTATGATTTTCCTCATACCTTCCACCTTTTTAAATTTTATTCGGATATCGTATCTATAAATCAATACGAAAAAAGGTGTAGTTATATTATTTTTCGTCCTACAAAATGGATACATTATAAACACTCAGGGAATGTTTTACAACTTTTTTCTTGTTCCATATCATGTCCAAAGAAAACAATAGGTTTTTCATCCAAAACAATTTCTTTTAATCGTTTGATAGATTGTGAGGCCATTTCTGAATCAAATCCTGCGAATGGGACGCCCTGCTCAAAGTTTTCCTGCGTGTAAGATGCATCAATCGTTAGTAAAACAGAACCTGACTTTTCCGTTTTAACAAATACTGATTGATGCCCTGGGGAATGCCCTGGCGTATAAAGCAACTGAACACCTGGCATTACTTCATAATCTCCCTCAATCATTTGATAGTTCAAATTTGGTAGTATGCATTCCTTTAAATATTCTTCTCTATGTAAAGCAGCATCATGTTCAGTTCGTTGCACAATAATGGGTGTATGGTTGAAGTTCCCATTCCCCCCAGCATGGTCAAAATGCAAATGAGAACTAATAACACAGAGAAGATCTTCTGGCGCATAACCTACCCGCTTTAAAATATTTATAACTCTATCATCCGGTTTCATTTTCGGGAGAATCTGTCCTTCAACAAACGTTCCCTTAAAAAGATCTTCATTATCTACTGCGCTTTCTGGCATTCCTGTATCTATCAAAATTGGACCTTCTGTCGTTTCCAACAGATAGCACCAGACTGGTAAATTCAAGAGTTTACCCGGAGTAAGCGTACTATTAACAGAAGAATGATCCAACATGCAGCGGCCAGCTGGTAAAAAGTAAAGTTTTTTAACCGTCATTCTATATCCACCTTCTCGTATCAGTTTGGATAAAACAGTACTATAATACTTCCGCTAACAACAAACTTTCTCCTTTTATCTCTTTTTTCACTATAAACTTTTCTTTACATTTTCATATATCCATCTCCGCATCACCTGTAACTCCTCATTTGAAGCAGTTCCTTCGCCGTATCTCACTTTCTCATAAATCGGAATAATAGTATCACCTTTATGGATACGGGAAAACCATTGCTGCATCGTCTCTTGTAATCTTCTCTTTTCAAACTTCGGTAATGTCATTTCCCATTTGATTAACATTGCACGCACTTCTTCTATTGGAAGGATTAAGCTATCTTGCTCTTCTTGTTCTACATTCCCCTCAACTTTTCGTATTTCTTTTTGTTTCGTATCAATAAGATGGATCTCCTGCCTCTTATTCCGTATAAGACGAAAGATGAAAAATATGATTAATATTACTAAGACAAGGATGCCAATTTGTATAAATATATTTTCAGTGCTAACGCCTAGAAATTCTATGCCACCAAGTGGCACCTTTCTATCTCGAGGAATTCCTTTGTGGTTCTCTTTCTTATAATACCCATTTTTATCAAAACCTGGAAAATCTTCTATTTCATATAATCCTCCTGAATCCTCTCCTGGTTCCACCGGCGTTCCTGCTCCTTTAAATACCCATTTTCTGGGCATTTGTGAATCACCATCCTCTCCTACCTTTGATTGAGAAGAATCTAATACTTGTTCCTTTGCAAAAAAGACCCCTTCCGTTATTCCAATCGCTAATATAAAACAAAGACCAATAGCTAGGAAACAAAATATAACACGCGATCCCCATTTCAATGTATTCACCGTTCCTCCCTTTACTTCACAATTTGTATCCATCCTTTTTGTTTTTCAGGTGGATATCCTATAATTAATGGGATACATCCTGCTTCTTGTCTGCGAAATCCTGTTTGATAAAAGAAATGCGTATTAAGCGGTGTATCTTTTTCCGTTAATGAAGACAACAAATCCATTGCTTTATAAAGTTGTTTTCGGTGCTTTCCGCCCTTTAAATGAATGACACCTTGTTCCCGTACTCCATTTATCCATAGTTCGAACGAGCAATCTTGTGAAATTAACTCCCGGCATACACCAGCAGCAACTTGAATTAAATATTCCATATCGGTGCGAAGTGTATATCCCGTTTTACCTAATAGATTTACATATAATGCATACCGATCGCCTTGCGTATATTCATACTTTTTTGCACTAATAACTCCTGTTTTCGCAGTAGCTCCCCAATGAATCGAACGAAAGGATTCCCCTTCATACTCTTTCACACCTACTATTTTCGTTTCATCATATAACGGAGAAACAGCCGCTCTACGAAATCCGTGTTTCCATGTTGTCATTTCTGGTATTGTTACTTTCGACATTTGCGGAAGAATATGAAATTCAGGGAGTTTTTTTTGTTCAATAGGCAAGTAATACGTTAAAAGACCAAATGGATCTGATATCATGAGTTCCGCAGCTTGCCACCCTTGTCTCCCTCTTTCATGTGCATTTCCCTCTAACATAATTGTTATCATATCTCGCCCTTCTAATTGGAGAGGAATTTGATACGAGTGATGCGAACGCTGCATCTTCTGATCCGTTTCCCACTCTATTTGTTCATTAGAGCGAAACTGAAGAACTGCTTTAAAAATTGGAAAACGTGCTTCATTTATAATCTGCACCACACATTCTCCTCTTTCGTTCATAAATAGCCTCTTTTGATTTTGGGAGATTTCCCATTTCACTTTCATGACTGCCTTCATATACAAATACAAAAATCCAACTAGCAACAAATAAAACAAAAAGATAGCCACAATGAAAAATTGATTGGTAAACACGACGAGTATAAGACAAAATGCGCCGATTCCCACTATAAAAAGTGGCTCTAACAACGGATGTTTCCTTTTTATAATTTCATTCATACGCTTTCCACTGGCACTGCAAGTTTTTCTAAAATCCCTTGCAGCACATCTACTTTAGTTGTTTTCATATCCCCTTCAATCGTTAACGTTAATCGATGGGCACAAACCGGGGATGCTAAAGCTTTCAAATCATCAGGAGTTACATAATCTCTTCCTTTTAATAAAGCTCTTGCTTGAGCGGCTCTCATAAAAGCTAAAGATCCACGCGGACTAACCCCAATTTCTACTAAATCATGATTTCGCGTCGCTTCTACAATATCAAGCAAGTATTCTTCCACCTCATCATGTATATGAATCTTTTTAGATTGCTCTTGCAACTCCAATATGTCAGAGAGAGTTACAACGCTTTGTAAATCGTTAAATGGATTGTTTTCTTTAAATCG
The DNA here is from genome assembly GCF_000482345.1 of Bacillus sp. UNC437CL72CviS29. Lineage (NCBI taxonomy): Bacteria > Bacillati > Bacillota > Bacilli > Caryophanales > Bacillaceae > Bacillus > Bacillus sp. UNC437CL72CviS29. The sequence continues at coordinate 69,680 of NZ_AXVB01000009.1, forward strand.
TTTTAACATTTCCTTCTCATATTTTCGATTTGGATACCCTTGGCGAATGGTTAATAAAAAGCGATCCAATTGCGCATCTGGAAGTGTAAATGTTCCTGCCGACTCTAAAGGATTCTGCGTTGCCAATACAATAAATGGGCTTGGTAATACATGTGTTACGCCCGCAATTGTTACCGTACGTTCTTCCATTACCTCTAACAACGCTGATTGCGTCCGCGGAACCGCCCTGTTAATTTCATCTACTAATACAAGATTCGCAAAAATAGGCCCCTTCCTCGTTTTAAAATCACTTTCTTTCATATCAAAATATTCTAATCCTACTACATCACCCGGCAACGTATCCGATGTAAATTGAATACGTTGAAAAGCCCCATCAATACTTTTCGCAAGTGTTTTGGCTAATGTTGTTTTTCCCGTTCCTGGTACGTCTTCTAGTAAGACATGTCCGTTGGCAACTAGCGCGATCATTGCTAAATCAATTACTTCTTCCTTCCCTACAATAACTTTTGAAACATTTTCTTTAATTTTCTCTAATATAGACATATTTTTTATCACCCTTAAGTGTTTGATTTTTCTGATATTTTAACACAATATCCTTTTTCCATAAACCGGAAAATGAATTGGATTTTTAATTCTTATTCCAAATATAATCCCAAACCTTTACAATCCCCTTTGTTCACATAAAGTTCAATTATTTCATATAATCGAATACCCTATAATTATGATACAATAATTTTAAACTTGTTATACTATGACTCCTGGAACACTAGGAGTCTTTGTTATGTAACCACCATGATTTGAAAATACAATAGAAATTTACAAATCGAAAACCCACAATATAAAATTTGCACCAGGAGGTATATAATGAAAAAATTATATTATGCATCGTTCGTATATTTAGTAATCGGTTTATTATCAGGTGTATTCGCTAGAGAATATGCAAAATCAAAAGGTATTCTAGGATCCACTCTGCTAAACCTTTTACATACACATACGCTCGTACTTGGGTTTTTATTTTTCTTAATTGCCCTAGCATTAGCAAAAGCATTTTCATTTCATAAAGTGAAGGGCTTTAATAGTTGGTTCATCGTCCATAATATTGGATTAATTTTAACCCTTTCTTCACTGGCAACTCGAGGGCTTCTTCAACTAAATGGTGCTAATTTTAAAGAATTAACCTATATAATTGGATTCTCTCACTCTCTCATTGGTCTTACCCTTATTTGGTTTATGATTCTATTAAAAAAATCATTCAAAATGTAGTGTGTAATAAAACTTCAACCAAAACAAAAAAGAGTCTCATATTACTTATGAGACTCTTTTTTCTACATTAAACAGACTCTATAACCTTAGAGCTATAAATAAACATGCTACTCATCTTTTTCGTACCAGAAATATACATAGTTTATATTTATAAATTTAATATCATTTTAGCAACCATAAAGTAAATGATTAGTCCAGTGCCATCAACAAACGTTGTAATGAACGGTCCGGAAACAACGGCAGGGTCTAGTTTGAATCTTCTGATAATCAATGGTAATGCAGCGGCTACAATAGAAGCCCAAACAACAATAAACACCATTGTAATTGCTACAACTTGTGCAACTTCTATTCCAACTCCTAATATATATGCACGAATTAGACCTGCTGTACCAAGCGCAAGACCAAGGAGTACACCAATTAACATCTCTTTTCTTATAACACGAAAAATGTCTTTAAACTTCACTTCCCCGATACCTACTGCACGAATAATTGTTGCTACAACCTGTGTACCTGTGTTTCCTCCAGTACCTACTAGTAATGGAATAAAGAACGCAAGTGCGACCACTTTGTCAAGTTCATCTTGAAAATGGTGAAGTACTGTGCCTGTATATGCCTCAGCCATGAATAGAAGCAATAACCAGGGAATCCGTTTAGAAAAAATCCTCGAAATAGAAGCTTCAAAATATGATTGGTTTAATGGTTCGCTACCACCTAACCTCTGGATATCTTCAGTTGCCTCTTCTTCCATTACATCCATTACATCATCAAATGTTATGATACCCATCATTTTTTTATCAGCTGTTGTTACAGGTAAAGCAGATAAATCATGATCTGTTAACTTTTTTACAGCTTCTTGTTGATTGGCTTCAGCATATACTGAGATAATATCTCGAATCATTATGTTTGATAAGATTTCCTCATCCGATGCTGATAATAACTCACGTATGGAAACGATTCCTTTGAGGTGTCCGTAGTTATCTAGAACATATATATAGGATACCGATTCTACATTTGTAGCAATTTTTCTAACATGCTCTAAAGTCGTTTTTATTGACCAATCCTCTCTAGCTGAAATATAATCACTTGTTACAAGACTACCTGCTGTCTCAGGTTTAAATTTCATTAAATCCTTTACCTTTTGTTGCGTTTCTTTATTTAAATACGACATTAATTGTCCATCTTTATTAAGCTGAATAGCTAGAAACAAATCAACAAGCTCATCAACTGGTTGCTTATTCAGCAATATTTTAGATTTATCTCTAGGTAAATTGATTAGGATCTTATACTGTTCGTCTGGACTCATATGTCTAAGGACTTTAGAGCTTTTTGTAATTGGGATCAGATCTATTACTGATACTTGATCTTTAAGTGGAAATTTTTTAATTTCTTGTGCAATATCATATGGTGGATCACTCAAAAATTCTTCTACCATAAAAATATTTTCTGTTAACAAAAGCTGCTTTAATTTATTTTTCATCATAATTCCTCCTAATAAATAGTTCCATTAGGTCATTTAATAGTACAAATAATTAGATATCGATGATCGTATACATAAAAAAACCTTTACTCAAAAAGGAGTAAAGGTTTTTAAAAATCACAAATAAACAAAGGGTGAAATCTCTTTTTACCATCATAGAGATATATCCCTCCAAATTATCACGTACCTCTCCCTCGTTGAGTTTTAGCACTGTACAGCATAGGTTTGAAACCAGCTACATTAAGAAGGGCCTTCTCTCCGACCGTTCCTGTTGACCCATTGGCGTCTCTCGACATTTTTGGGCAGCAGCGTTTCTCTATACAGGAGCCTCACCTAACAGAGACTATTCAAATATAACTTCAATTTACAGCGTTCTTTTTGATTTGTCAATTTTTTTATAATAAATATATATTCTTTTTAATTTTTGGCTCTGTTAAAAGTATAGTGTTGATATTTTATGCTTTCTCAAATTATTAGTATAATTAACATTTGAACAAGTATTTATGAGGGAGAAAAGTACAAAAGCGTTGACCAACACCGCACAATGCACATTCCTGATACTTAACAGAAAAAGCGATGTCACAATGCGACATCGCTTTTGTATGTATGGAAGACTAGTAGAAAATCTTCTAGCCTATTCCCATTTATAAGTCCAAAATTGTTCAATTTGTAACCATTTTAATGTTGCAGCATCTTTGTTTTGCAACTTTACTTCCGTTTCTTCTAACATCGCTTCTGTTTGTGAACGATGCGCACGTAAAGCCGCTAATTTTTGTTCGAATACTTCACTAATGTTGTTAATAACATCTGGTTCACCTAATACTTCCTCACGATTTTTTGTAATCGCAACTGCATGAATGACCGGACGTGTTTCTTTCGGCATACGTGATACAGCGCGAACAGTAGCACGGCCAAATGCATCATGATCTGGATGAACACCATGCTCTGGATAGAATGTAATAATTCGTGATGGTTGTACATCGCGAATGACAGTTTCAATTTTATCTGCTACAAAATCTACATCTTCAAATTCTAGTGTTTTATCGTGGAAACCAAGCATTCTTAAATCTTCAATGCCCATCGCTTCACATGCATCTTTTAATTCCTTTTCACGGATATTCGGAATCGTTTCGCGGTTCGCAAAAACATTCTTTCCCATATTGCGTCCCATTTGTCCAAGCGTTCCGCACGCATATGTCACAGGTACTCCTTGCTTTCTTAATAAACTAATTGTTCCTCCAGCTGCAAACGATTCATCGTCTGGATGAGGAAATACAACAAGCACATGTCTTTCCATACATTTCCCTCCTTCTTATTTAAATGGTGTTAAGCTTAATTCAAGCGCTACTGCTAAACGACCTTTATTATCATGCCCTGCTAATAATAAACGATCGTTCTCGTCTACTTCCCAATGTGTAATGCCTTCAGCATATACCCAACCATGATCCATTTTGAGACCAACTCGGTATGGATTTGTTCCTGTTATTTTCCCACGTTCAAAACGAATAATTGCATTTCGAATAAATGCTCCGACTGTCATCATCTTTTCATTAAAATGTGAAGCGTATGCTCCATTTGTTGTTTCTAAATGAATATATACATCTTTATTTACAAACCGTTCAATTTCATGTTGAATAACAGTACTATCTTTTACTATTTCCATCGGATTTCACCTCTTTAAACCATTTTACGCAAAAATAAAGTAAATTGCTATCTCTATATTAGAGGACAAAACTCACTTTGCATAATAATTTGCATTTTGTTTTTTATTTTTTCACATAGAAAAGTTCACTATTCTCCTACTACTCGTAAATAGTTTTCTTTCTTTTTTGAATTTGCTACAATAGAGTTCATGCGGAGGGATATATTTCGACAATTTAATATATATTTTAAAGAAGGTGACATGTTGGAATATTCAGCACATGAAGTAGCAAATTGGCAATATTATTTTGCAATCGCCGTATTTTTAGTGACATACGGATTTATTATTTCTGAGAAATTAAACCGTGCTGTAATTGCACTATTGGGTGCTGCAATAATGATTATTTTTGGCATTGTAGACTTACATACTGCCTTTACATCGCATATCCAATGGGAAACCATTACTCTTTTAATTGGAATGATGATTCTCGTGCATATTACGAGTCAATCTGGTGTATTTGAATATATAGCCATTAAAGCAGCAAAAGCAGCGGGTGGAAAACCAATTCGAATTTTATTATTTTTATCCCTATTGACCGCAGTCGGCTCTGCATTTTTAGATAATGTAACAACCGTATTATTAATCGTTCCTGTTACACTATCGATCACGCGTATTTTAAAGGTACAACCTGTTCCTTATTTGATTTCTGAAGTATTATTTTCAAATATCGGTGGTACTGCTACACTAATTGGTGATCCTCCAAACATTATGATTGGATCTGCTAATAAACACCTAGATTTTAATGCCTTTTTACTCAATTTAACACCAATTGTACTTATTATTTCCATTGTTACATTAGGCATTATTTATCTTATGTATCGTAACAAATTAAAAACAACACCTGAACAAATTGCTAAACTTATGGAACTAAATGAAAAAGACTATATTCGTGACCGAAGCTTGCTCCTAAAATCTCTTTCCATTTTAGGATTGACAATTCTCGGATTTGTTCTTCATTCCATTATTCATGTAGATGCGGCAGTTATCGCGATGACCGGTGCAACGCTCCTCATGTTACTTGGTGTAAAACAACATGAATTAGAAGATATATTTGCTCATGTAGAATGGGTAACGATTTTCTTCTTCGCTGGATTATTTGTTCTTGTTGGCGGTTTAATTGATATCGGACTTATTTCATCTTTGGCAAAAGAAGTGATTGATGTAACAAATGGTGATATCGGCTTTGCAGCGATTCTTATTTTATGGGTATCAGGGGCAGCATCAGCTACTATTGATAATATTCCATTTGTCGCAACGATGATTCCGCTGATTCAAGATTTAGCTTCAGGACTTGGACTTTCTGTTGACTCTCCTCAAATTGAAGTACTGTGGTGGGCATTATCACTTGGTGCTTGCTTAGGGGGGAACGGAACATTAATTGGCGCTTCTGCAAACGTAGTTGTCGCAGGTATTGCTAAGCGCGAAGGACATGGATTTTCTTACCTTGATTTCTTAAAAATTGGCTTACCGTTAACAATCGTTGCATTATTATTATCACATGCTTATATATATTTACGTTATTTAATATAAAAAGGTTTGCAGCATATTGCTGCAAACCTTTTTTATCACCAAAATATCCCGATAATTACCAATGCTCCTAAAATTATACCACCAATTTCTCCAACGATTCCTGGTGATAATTGAACACCTTTTTTAACTTCTACAACAGGCCTTTCATGTCTAAGCTGTTGAACTTCACTTTGTAGTTGATGCACACTACCATGCAATTCCTTTACGAGTTCTTTTAACTCTGCTAATTCTTCATTTACTGGCTTTGTTTTTTCTAAATTCATATGACATGACTCCTTATTTCAATTCATATGTTGTAAAATTTCGCCAGTCGTTATCCTTTTCCCTGCAATTACATCCGTATTACCAAATATAAATATAGCAAAATTTTTACGATTAATTTGATATGTTACAACATTATGTGCGATTACACCCTATGTAAATCAATTTTGAGTCTTTAGCCATTCATCTCGCAATATACCCATTATGATACGATCAAAACTCTTCCCATCCCGCTGAACAGCTTCTCTCATACACCCCTCCACCTTAAATCCAACCTTTTTATAAACTTCAATTGCCGATTTATTATATGAAATAACATCGAGACCTACACGATGTAGGTTTAATTCATAAAAAGCATATTTCAGAATAAGGCGTAATCCTTCCGTACCATATCCCCTACCTCTATAATTCTTATCACCTATACCAACTGCTAACAACCCAGCTCTATTATTCCACTCTATGCTATGAAGTGCCACAAAACCAATTAAAATATCATCTTGAATCGTTCTTAACATAAAAGAAACGCCATTTGATTTTTGTCCTTTTAATAACTCATATTCCTTTAATTCATGTAACGATTGTGGAACTGCAGCGTCCGTATCTACATTTCTTAAATACTCACTATCTTCTTGCCAAATAGCCATTTGCTCAATATCTTCAGCTCTGATTGCTGATAACTTAATATTTTCACCTAGAAAAAGATTATTCAATTTCGTGTTCATTTCAAAAATCCCCCTTTTCAATTCTGGGGATAGCTCTGTAAGTTAATAAGCCTCTGTATCCCCTTGTTCCATAACCCTCACTACCAATGAAATACTTACGATACGCGATATCATTCATCCCCTTTTAATATGTATAAATTTATTGTACTTATATCAGACTATTCATTCAACTTGTTTATATAGAAACTAGCATAGCGACTGTCCTTACAAACATAGAAAAAAACGATATTTGTTCTTCATCCAAATATCGGCTTTCTCTTCTTTCAAAACATCTATTATTCACTTTTCTTCTTACATGCAAAACAAATATTTCTCCCCTTAATACATGTTTCCAATTGACACTCTTGTTACATCTATGAATTGCTGTAATGGCGCTGTAATCCACTTATCTCTATGCCAAGCAATCTGTGTAAAAATAGGAGAGATTGTATTCTCTAAAACTAACTCCTTCATTGTACCTTGTTGTATCTCTTTTTCTACTACCATTGCTGGTAAAATAGCTATACCTAAGCCCGCAATTACACATTGCTTAATTGCTTCTACACTAACAAACTCAATTTTATTTGCAGGATATACATCTTCTGCCCGGAATAGTTCTTCAAATATAGTACGATAAGAACAGCCAAATTCTGTTAACAAAAGTGTTTCACTTTCTAAATCCTTTGTAGAGATTAAAGATTTTTCAAGTAAAGGATGATTAGGAAATGCTACTATTTTCAATTCTTCTCGAACTAACGACTCTACATGCAAAGCATCTTCTATTTTACATTCATCTAAAATAAAGGCTAAATCAAGTTTTCCCTCCATCAGTTGCTCCTTTACAGCCTCATTTGAATGAGCAGGTTTGAATATAAGTCTTATTTGCGGGAATTTCGTCTTAAATTCCTTCAAAATGGAAGGAAGCCGATATGTGCATTGACTTTCTTGTGCGCCAATCACTAGCGTACCAGATGTTGTTTCCTCATCTTGCACAACCATTTTCGCTTCATAACTTAACGCTATTATCTTATTGGCATATAGTTGAAACTTCCGTCCTGCTTCAGTCAAAAAAAGGCGTTTTCCTAATCGTTCAAACAATGTTGCTCCTAGCTCAGCTTCCAATGCTTTTATTTGTGCCGTGACACTTGATTGAGCAAAATTTAATATTTTAGCTGTCTGCGTAAAGTTCAAGTTTTCTGCTGCTGTTTTAAATGTGATTAATTGTTTTATCTCCAAGACACTTTCCTCCTTCTAATCAATATTTTCGATTGATTATATCTGAATAATCCTCTTTGCCTATTAATATTTATATTGTATGATAAGAACCAATAACAAACAATATTGATTCATGTTACAAATTGGAGGTATTTCATATGAAAGCACTTTGTTTCGAGGAATTCGGAAATGCGGATGTATTAAAATATCAAGAAGTTTCAGACCCAACTATAAAACCGAATGAGATTCTCGTCCGCACAAAAGCGATTGGCCTAAATTTTGCTGATATATATAGACGTAGAGGTAACTATCATCTTATTGGTAAACCACCTTATATATTAGGGTATGAGGGTTCAGGAATTGTAGAGAAAATCGGCGCTGAAGTTACGGACATTTCTGCCGGTGATCGCATTGCATTTGCTGATGTACCATTTGCAAATGCGGAGTTAGTAGCTGTTCCAAAAGAAAAAGCGATTCTACTCCCGGACTCTATTTCCTTCGAGGCAGCCTCTTCCGTCTTATTACAAGGGTTAACTGCTCATTACTTAACAAAAGACAGCTACAAAATAAAAGCTAGTGATTTTGTTTTAGTTCATGCAGCTGCCGGAGGGGTTGGGCAACTTCTCATTCAAATGATTAAAATGCAAGGCGCACAAGTAATCGGTCTTACTTCATCTAAAGAAAAAGCAAAAGCAGCTTATTCAGCTGGAGCAGACTATGTATTTTTATATTCAGAATCATGGTGTGAGAAAGTACTACAAATTACAAAAGGTCATGGCGTAGATGTTGTATACGAATCAATAGGTTCTACATTAGAAGAGAGCTTTAAGACTACAAAAATCGGTGGTACGGTTGTATTTTACGGAATGGCCGGCGGTGATCCTGCTCCTGTTGATCCACGAATGCTGATGGATACTTCGAAAACTTTAACTGGCGGCGATCTTTGGAACGTACTCACAACGTATGAAGAACGCAAACAACGTTCCAATCAACTATTTGATTGGATTACTGCTGGAAAATTAAACATCCAAAATCCAACTACTTTCTCTTTAGAAGATGGTGCTGAGGCACATCATTTATTGGAAAGTCGAAAAAGTACGGGGAAAATTTTATTAATACCATGAACACTTCGACTTAAAAATCAAAAAGATAGCTAGAAGATTTCTTCTAGCTATCTTTATCTGTGCTACTCAGAAAAAGCTTCCGAATATTGAACAACGCCTTGCACATTTTGAAGAGCATTCTCCGTTAACTCCATTGCCATAAATACTTCGTCTGGCACCTCAAATGGCGCTCTTATATTCCATAGACTAGCTGATTTAAAACCAAATTTCGGATAATACTCTTTATGCCCTAAAACAATTATAGAATGATATCCGAGCTCTTTTGCTTCTCTTAATACATTCGAAATCAACAAGCTTCCAATTCCTTTTTTCTGATAGTCTGGTGCAACAGATACTGGAGCAAGCGCTAGCGAATCTACAGATTTATCACCATTGACGATTTTTATTTTAGATAAAAGGACGTGACCAATAATTTCTTTATCTACCGCCACTAATGATAACTCTGGAATAAACGCATCAGATTTTCTAATACGATTTACAAGTTCGTGCTCTTTCTGATCGCTAAATGTTTCATGTGAAAATGCTTGTTTTACAACCTCTTCTGCCCTTTTATATTCTTTCTCAAATTCTTGTCTAATCTTTATATTTATAGCCCCTCATCCTCTATTCTTTCTTATTTCTTTTTGAATTTTACGCAACGCTTTTTTCGATCCACGCTCTATATCATGCTGCATTTTCCATTCTTTATAATCCACAAACAATGTGTCTAAATCATACCCTTCTGGATATAATTCCTTTGCCTGTACTTCTAAAGAAATTCGCTTAACGTTTACTTCAATGAATTGGGCATTATAAAACACAACGATATTGAAGAAATTGTCTTTTTCTTTATATACAATTCCAAAGTCATCATAGTCTAATAATTTCACACGGTCCCCTTTTTTATATTCATCCTTCTCTTCTGCTTTCTCTTTGACAATCTTAGGCTTTCTCAGTCTACTTTCATTCACTCGCTCTAAGCGGTACTCTTTATTTTCCATATAGCCTTTCGCTCTTTGCAGTACGTTTTCTCGCACGTTCATTTTTCTAGAAATCCATAGAGCATTACTCTCTCCTGATTTCCCTATCATTAACTCATACATCGGTTCCAATGTTTCACTATTAAATTGCATCGCCGCATTCATAAAGTCACTGTGCATTTCTGAAAAGCGTTTAATTTCACCATAATGAGTAGTTGCAACAGTCGTACAACCCATATGATAAAATTCTTCTAAAATAGAAATCGCAAGTGCAGCTCCTTCATTCGGTTCCGTACCGCTGCCTATTTCATCAAATAGTAAAAGCGTATTATTATTTGATACTCTCATGATTTCTGAAAGGTTTTTCATATGAGATGAAAATGTACTCAGTGCATTTTCTATACTTTGATTATCGCCAATGTCTACAAATATATTTTCAAAAACAGCAATTTCCGTTTCCTTGTCTCCAGCGATGTGCAATCCTGACATTGTCGCCAATGTTAATAGCCCAATTGTTTTTAAAACAATCGTTTTCCCACCAGCATTTGGTCCTGTAATAATTAAGCTCCGATAGTTTTGCCCGATTTCAAAATTAAGCGGTATAGCTTCTCCTGCTAATAATGGATGTCTGCACCCTACTAACTTTACATACCCATAATCATTTAATTTCGGCTCTATCCCGCCAATATGTTTACTACATTTTGCTTTTGCAAACACCATATCGTATTGACTAACCAGCTCCATATTAATCTTAATGTTATAAATGTCCTCTAAGATCATTCCTGATAAAGTAGCTAATATTTGATATTCTTCCATCGCTTCTTCAGCTTTTAAGCTCGCTAGTTCCACATTTAATTTTGTAACAGTATTTGGTTCTATAAAAACTGTTGAACCTTTAGAAGAAATTTCAACAATTGTTCCTGCAACTTGATTTTTATAGGAAGCTTTCACCGGAATCGTATATCGATCGTCTTTTTTACTAATAAAGAATTCTTGAATATATTTTTTATTTGTACTGCTATTTAAAAATTTATTTAAACGTTCTTTAATTTTCCCCTCTACGGAGTCAATATTATTTCGTATTCGCTTCAATTCTTTACTTGCGGCAGAATCAATACTATTTCCTTTAATTGAAAAATTAATTTCTTCTTCCACACTTTTGAATTCAGACATTGAATTCGCATACGATGCTAGTATGGGTGCGAAAAATTCTTTATCCAGCATAAACGTTTTAACCTTTCGACACCCTCTTAAAAAGTCTGATACACTAACTAGCTCAGTTGGATCTAAAATCATTCCCTTTTCTAGCTTTTGAATTGTACTATCGATATTAGAAATTCCGAAAAAAGGTACATGCCCTTCTGCATCTAATATAGCTCGCGCTTCAGTTGTTTCATTCAAACGATTTTTCACTACTTTGATACTTGCGCTTGGCTCCAATTTATCTAACAATTGTTTTCCTAATCCACTCACACAATACGATTTAACTATTTCCTTTAACTCGTTATATTGCAACTTTTCAAAAGTCATTTTATTCAATTTCTATTCTCCTCACTATGATTTACTCACATCAAAAATGAAGATACCTACCCATTAGATTTCAATGAGATATATTTAATTAAATATAACTTTCATGTGATAAAAATAAACACAAAAAAGCTGCGTAGATACCGCAGCTTTTTACATTTACAAGGCCTGTGCAATATATAAAAATAAAACCATCTCAAAAAAACATATGGCTATCCCATAATCATTACACGCTTTATAAAGTATTGTAGGTATCTTCATAGGTTATTTGAAATAAATCCATGACAAAGTTAGGGGTTAGAAGTATATAAAAATCCCCTGTTCTCATTAGATTTATTTCATTCAATTTTTTCCTATTTAGAACCTACCGCACTCACAAAAAGCACCTCTCATTAATTTATAATTATGTTCATTGAAATCTAATTTATTGAAATTATCATACTATATGTTACGGCAGAAGTAAAGGTTCCATACTTTACAATATTCTTCTTATTATACTTTAGTCGTAAGTATATATATGGATTATTTATTCAACGTATTACGGATGTTTTCTTATTCGACATTCGATACAATTATATATAAGTAAAATGGATAAGGAGCGATTCACGTGACAGAACTACAAAAGCAATTCTTTTCCAGATTAAATATACAAGAAAGAGAGTCCATTTCATTTGAAGATTTAAACGAAATCCTTCCTGCAATGGCACAAGCGATTCCCTTTGAGAATCTAGATATTATTCACGGTACAGTAAAAGAAATTTCAAAAGAAAATCTTCAAGAAAAAATTTTAGTGCATAACCGCGGTGGCCTTTGTTACGAATTAAATCCAACGATGTATTACTTCCTTAAAGATTGCGGTTTTGATGTTCACTTAGTATCAGGAACAGTTTATCATGCCGCTTCTAATACTTGGGCTGTTGATTCAGGGCATGTGGCAACTGTTTTAAAACATAATACTGAATTTTATTTAATTGAAGTCGGTTTCGGTTCAAACCTTCCACTTTCACCTGTTCCTTTCACCGGTGAGATTGTTCATTCCGTTACTGGGGACTATCGCATTCGAAAAGAAACAACTACAAAGGGAAACTATATTTTAGAGATGAAAAAAAATAATGAATTTCTAAATCAGGATTCTTCTCAAGATTGGACATTAGGTTACGCATTTTATATAGAGGCAGTTGATGAAAGAAAATTAAATGAAGCACAAAAAACAATTGTAGAACATACAGACTCCCCTTTTAATAAAGTACCTCTCACCGTAAAACTAACTTCTGATGGGCATGCTACTCTAACAAAAGATCGTTTTACAGTAACAAAGCAAGGAAAACAGAGTAAAGAAGAGATTACAAAAGAGCAATATGCAGACCTATTGCACGCAATATTTGGTATACAATTATAGTCAAACTAAAAATTCTTGTCGTTTCTGACAAGAATTTTTATCGTACAGCAGGTTTTTTTGCAATTTGTTGTATTTCACAGTTATATAGAATATACTAAGCCTTGCTTTCGAAGGAATGTTTACTCGTTTTATCAATTTACCAAGTGACATATCAGCGATAAGTTATACCTATTTTGTACAAATGTTAGCAAGTTCGTATGCAAACCATGAAATATTAAATTTTTACTGGTTGTTCTTCTTGATAGATAATTTCACCATCAATAATAGTTGTTTCTACTTTTAAATCTTTAATTTGGTTTGGGTTGACACTTAAAATGCTGTCATTTAATATAATTAAATCCGCCAACTTTCCAACCTCTATGCTTCCTTTTATCTCTTCTTCAAAACTCGCATAAGCACCATTCCAGGTATATAGTTTAATAGCTTCCATTACGCTTATAGATTGATTAGCACCAAACTCCATTCCAGACTGGCTTTTTCTATTAACCGCAACATGAATTCCTAATAAAGGATTATAGTCAGTAACTGGTGCGTCCGATCCACCTGCTGCCATGATGCCATGATCAATAAAATCACGAACAGCGTACATGTGATTCACACGATCACCATAGTGCTCTACATATATCTCCCCGAATTCATATGGAAATGGAGGATTTGGAATAGGAACCACCTCGAGCTTTTTCATTCTTTCTTGTAAATCTGGTGAAGAAATTCCCGCGTGCTCAATCCGATGACGGTGGTTTTTTCTTGGTGATTCCTCCAACGCCTTTTCTACACAATTTAAATACATTTCAATGGCTTTATCACCTTGTGCATGTACAGTGATTTGATAGCCTTTTTTATGTGCTTCACCTAAAATCCGGTAGATTTCTTCCTCACTATAATAAAGAATACCATAGTTGTTAGAGTCACTGGAGTACGACTCACGGGTTGCAATTGTAGGTCCGGTGCTACTTCCATCTGTAAACAATTTGGCTGGTCCAACTCTAAATCTCTCATCTCCAGTACCAGTTACCACGCCAGCTTCGACCATTTTATTAACAAATTCATGGGAGTTATTTAACTGACATATCATTGCATATATTCGGACACGAATATTCTTACTCTTCACAGCTTGTTGTAGTAAACGGTAACTCTCAGGGCCATATCCACCTGCCTCATGTATACTTGTTATGCCCGCTGCAACGAAATGATCTGATGCAATTTTCATAGCCTTCATCAGTTCACTTTCTGTATAACTTGCAACCTCGCTCATCTCCATATTTGCTGCTTCAATTAACTTTCCTGTAAGCTTTCCTGCCTGATTCTTTTCAATAACTCCCCCATTAGAATCCGGTGTGTTCTCGTTAATTTCCGCAATTTCTAATGCTTTACTGTTCACCACACTTATATGGCCGCAAGTACGGGATACAATAATGGGATGTTCACTTGAAATTTCATCCAGCTCAGTGATTGTTGGATAACGCTTTTCCTTCACAGCAGTTTCATTAAAGCCCCAAGCACGTATCCATTCACCTTTAGGAGTTTCTAAAGCTTTCTTTTTCAGGTCATTTAACAAAGCCTCGATAGAATCAATATGTTCAGCTTTACAACTTACCGCCAACTGATTCACCCCATAAGAAATGAGGTGAATATGAGAATCAATGAATCCAGGAAGAAGGGTTTTTCCTTGCAAGTCAATTACATCCGTTTTTTCTCCTATAAAACTCTTAACTTCCTGATTCGAACCAACAACTGCGATACGATTATCTTTTATTGCTACAGCTTCGACTACTGTATTCTTTTGGTCTACTGTAATAACTTCTCCATTTATCAATACAACATCAGCTTTCATAAACTCAGCCCTTTCGGAATTACTCTTTTAGAGTGATTCGTTCAGTATTTAAAACTATCTCTCTCGATATGCTATTCTGCTTTTTAACAAGATTTGTTCATAACTAGTTAAAGTTGAGCTAAGCATTCTTTTAATGTTTTAACAATAAAAGTAAAGTCTTCTTCTGTGATGCTTAATGGCGGAGCAAGTTGCAAAATATTATTGTAACCTGCAACAGTGTCACCATTTTTACCAATAATTAGACCTTTTTCTTTACAAGCATTGATGACTTTGTTCACCTTTTCAATAGCAGCCGGTTCTTTCATTTGCTTATCTTCCACTAGTTCAATACCTAAAAGAAGACCTTTTCCGCGAACATCTCCTACGTTTGGATGCTCTTTTATCTCCTCTAGTTCATATAGCAGTCGTTCACCTAATTCTTGCGAACGTTCAATGAGTTTCTCATTCTCCATAATTTCTAAATTCTTCAAAGCTAAGGCACATGCTGCAGGATTGCCTCCAAACGTATTCACATGGCGGAAGCGATCATAATCTTCACTGCCTATGTATGCCTCATAAACCTCTCGTCTGACTGCTGTTGCTGACAAAGGAAGATACGCACTAGTAATACCTTTTGCCATTGTAATGATATCTGGTTTGACGCCATAGTTCATAAATCCAAATGGCTTCCCTGTCCGGCCAAATCCACATATAACTTCATCACAAATGAGCAACGCACCGTGCTTCTCGCAAATTTCTTTTACTTTTGCCATATATCCATCAGGAGGCATTAAAATTCCGCCCCCAGTAATAATTGGCTCCATAATCACCCCGGCTACTGTTTGGCTTAACTCCCATGTCATGACACGATCGATTTCATCAGCACTTGCCAGTGTATGAACATCATCTGGATTGCGATACGTATCCGGCGGTGCTACATGCAGAAATCCTTGCCCCAATGGTTCATATTTGTACTTTCGTTGGGCTTGACCTGTTGCTGCAAGAGCCCCCATTGAATTACCGTGGTAAGCGCGATAGCGTGAAATAAACTTATAGCGTCCATGATCGCCTTTTTGTTGATGATATTGACGAGCAATTTTAAACGCTGTTTCATTCGCTTCCGATCCACTGTTAGAAAAGAAAATGACGTATTCGTCACCAAGCCATTCATTCAATTTTTCTGCTAATTTAATAGCAGGAACATGACTTTGTGTCAGAGGGAAGTACGGCATTTCTTCAAGCTGTTCATAAGCCGCTCTTGCAAGTTCTTTTCGACCATACCCAACATTCACGCACCAAAGGCCGGACATACCATCTAAATAACGGTTTCCATCAATATCCGTCACCCATGCCCCTTCTGCTTTTGTGATAATTAAATTCGTTGGATTAGGGGCCGCTCCTCCCATTGCATGCCAAAGGTACTTTTCATCTGCTTTTTTCAAACTTTGTGTTTGTTCTGTCGCTTGCACAATCACCAACTCCATTCTATCTTTTTATGATTTTACATTACTCTTTCAATAACGAGCCGTAAGCATTTTCTTGCGAGTATAGAATTCTACGCCATCTTTTCCATTTGCATGGAGATCACCATAGAAGGATTTTTTATAACCTGAGAATGGGAAGAATGCCATTGGAGCAGGAACTCCTAGATTGACCCCTAGCATACCTGCATCAATTTCTTCACGGAATTCACGAATGGCTTTAGCGCTATCGGTGTACAGGCATGCACCATTTGCGAATGGCGAATCATTAGCAACATCAATCGCTCCCATCAAGTCTTTTACTCGTACTATAGAAAGAACCGGTGCGAAGATTTCATCCTGCCAGATTTTCATTTCCTGTGTCACATTGTCAAAAATCGTTGGGCCAACAAAATAACCTTGACCGTTTGCTGCATCGTCTTCACGTCCGTCACGAATAAGTGTCGCTCCCTGCTCTATACCGGATTGAATGTAGCCGAGTGTCCGCTCTTTATGTCCTTCACGAATAACAGGACCAAGGAAAACATCTTCTTCCAGACCATTACCAATAGTAATAGCGTTAGCCTCTTGAAGTAGTCTATTAACGAGCTCATCTGCAACGTCTTCTTCTACAACCACAACAGCCGCCGCCATGCATCGTTCACCAGCTGAACCGAAGGCAGCATTTGTAATTTCTTTCGCTGCAGAACTAAGGTCCGCATCTTTTAATACGATCGAATGATTTTTTGCACCTGCAAGAGCTTGTACACGTTTGCCGTTAGCTGCTGCGGTTTTATATATATACTCAGCCACAGGTTGAGAACCAACGAAAGATACAGCCTTCACATCCTCATTATCAAGAATGCCATTAACGACGTCATGTGCACCATGCACAACATTTAGTACTCCATCTGGAAGACCTGCTTCTTTAAACAGTTCAGCTAAACGATTAGCCAATAGCGGTGTTCTTTCAGATGGTTTTAATACAAACGTGTTTCCGCATGCAATCGCGAGTGGAAACATCCAGCATGGTACCATCATCGGAAAGTTAAATGGCGTTATTCCTGCGATTACTCCGATTGGGTAACGATACATCCCCGATTCAACACCAGTAGCAATATCAGGAAGTTGCTCTCCCATCATTAAAGTGGGTGCACCTGCGGCAAATTCAACACATTCAATCCCCCGCTGCACTTCACCGTAAGCTTCTTTATGACTTTTTCCGTTTTCCAGGGTAACGAGCTTAGCTAACTCTTCCCAGTTTTCAATCAATAGCTGTTGATAGCGAAATAGAATACGAGCACGCCGAGGCACAGCGACTCTTCTCCATGTTTTGAATGCTTCTTTAGCAGTTGCTACAGCTCTATTTAAATCTTCTTTAGTCGAAAGTGGCACACGAGCAATGATCTCTCCTGTTGCTGGATTTGGTACATCTTCAATCTGTTTACTTGTGGATTCTATCCATTGTCCGCCAATATAATTTTTCAACGCTTGTACATTTTTCGTTACTACCATCATCAAACCTCCTAGTTTTTAAATAACTGTCCTATGTATTGCACCCTCAAAAGAAAGCGCATTCATATGACGGTATGTAAAATTATTTGCATAAATCTCACTACATTTCGTCAACATAACTTGAGAGTACAATGTCGGCTTTTTGGTTCGTTAGACTTTATCTCTTTTTTGTTCTACTATTCTGAATTTCTCACCCGTGAAATACATAGGAGCAGTCATCTGCTTAGGCCCTCTTCTCATTTCACATTATTTCAGATTGATCTCATGGTTCATTTTATAATTCTTTTTCAAAAACACTGGACAATCCCATTCACAAACAAGGTCTTTAGCCAAGGAAACGATCCAATCCTTTGTAATATGATATCTTTCCCCCTCAACAGTAATGAACACTTCACCATCTGTCACATAGAAAACTTCCTGCTCTTCTACATGCCACGGCCCTTTATTCGGTTCACCTACCCATGGTTCCCACGTGTCAACACCTAATTTTTGTGCTTCTTCTGCTGTAAGTTTTTTCGCAAAAAACATGATGATCCTCTCTCTTTCTTATTGGTATTTTTGAAGGAATAGATTCTATAAACGTACGTTCTTAACATCCGTATCTTTTAAACGTTTGAACTCTTTTCTTATAAAATATATGGCAATGAGAACGCCTGGAATTTCTGCAGCAGGACCTGCGTACCATATACCTTCTACACCCCAGAACTTCGGGAAAATAAACATGAATGGAAATGAGAAAAACAACATTTTGCTAACATTTATAAACGTTGCAGTCCAGTTTCTCTCTTGGGATTCGAAATAACCAGATACAAGCAAGCTAACTGCATTAAACACAAACAAAGAATTGAATACAACTGTCGTCCAAATGCCCAGTTTCTGCAATTCAGGATTACCACCGGAAAAAAATGAAACAATTGGATCTGCAAAAATGATTAGGATGGCTGTCACAATCACAAAGAAAGCAACCGTAAAAATGATTCCCATCTTAATTGCTTGTTTCACACGCTCAAGGTTGCCCGCACCGTAATTATAACTAATGATCGGTTGCAGTCCTGTCATCCCACCGAGCGCTGCTAAGGCGAGCAGATTTGTAATGTAACCATTTTGAATCGTGAAAGCAGCAACGTGCAGCCCACCACCGTAGCTTTGCAGTAAGTTGTTGAAGAAGATAATTGCAATAAACATCATGAACTGACTTGAGAAAGATGCAAATCCTGTCCAAGCCACCTCACCAATTACCTTAAGCTTAATCCTCATATCTTTTATTTTTGGCTTAAGCTTTGTTTTCCCAAACCAAAAATAAAAGATAAGTAAAACAGGGATCGATTGTGAAATTGTATTCGCCCACGAAGATCCCATCATTCCCATGTCATATTTCACTACCAGAATCCATTCTGTAATTCCCGCAACAACTGCTGCAATTAACCAACTGTTCATTGATAATACAGGTTTTTCATCAATATTTGTAAAAATACTTAGTACAACCGCCAATATCGTTATTGGCAATGAAATCCACAATAGTCGGCTGTATTTCACCGCATATGGAAGTGCCTCCTGACTTGCTCCGAATAAAGTCATGATTTGATTTTCAAAGACCAATCCAAGTATGGCTAGTAATGTTGAGAAGAAAAGAGTAAACCATAAAGTTTGCCCCATAATACTCCTACCTTCTTCAATTTCCCCTTTTCCAAGTCGAAGTGAAATGACCGCTCCGGCTCCTATACCAAAAAGAACGCCAAGCATACGGGTAATAACCATGACCGTAAATCCAATTCCGATCCCTTCGACTTCCAGCTCCTGAAAGTCACTGACGAAATAACCATCGACAACCGCTACAACTCCTAGAATCACGTTAGCCATAATTCCAGCCAAAGCAAACCGTAAATATAGTAACGGAATACTTTTGGTTCCCAGTACTGAATCATTCGCCGGCTTATTCATTACTTCTAGTTGCTCTATCGTCGATGATGGACGGTTGTCTACTATTTTCATGAGCATGTCCCCTTATAAATAATTTATATAGCAAGTTAAGCTCAATTAATTCGCATACCAACCTACAGGCTTCGCATTCTGATGAATATTGATTTGCTTCGTTTCCATAAACTGCTCTAGCCCAACAGTACCTAACGCTCTTCCGATTCCACTTTGCTTATATCCTCCCCAAGGACCTTCAACATAGGCGAAATGATAACTATTAATCCAAGTAATTCCCGCACGCAATTTACTAATGACTCGTTTTGCTCGATCCATATCTTCAGTAAATACAGCACCGGCTAATCCATAAATGGAATCATTTGCTTTTTGGATGGCATCTTCCTCATCTTTAAATTTCTCTACAACAAGGACTGGACCAAAAATCTCTTCCTTAACAATACGCATATTCGCATTTACATCAGCAAAGATCGTTGGCGCAATAAAAAATCCTTGATCAAGCCCATTTTCTGTTAAGCGCTTACCGCCACAAACTAATTTTGCACCTTCTTCAATTCCGCTCTTAATGTAATGTAAAACTTCATTCATATGAGACTCGTTTGTGATGGCTCCCATTTCAATGTTCTCGCTTTCCCCGTTGCCAACTACAATTTTGCTCGCACGCTCGGCCAATCTTTCAACAAACTTATCGTAAATGGTCTCTTGTACAAGCAAACGAGATGCAGCTGAACAAACTTGCCCAGCATTGTGGAAAATACCAAACATCGCATTCTCGACTGCAGTTTCAAAATCCACATCATCGAACACAATAAGTGGAGATTTACCACCCAGTTCAAGTGTGATTTTTTTCATATTGCCCGCAGCTGCGCGCATAATGCTTTGACCTGTTTTTGTTCCACCAGTAAAGGCGATCTTGTCAACATTATGACTCTCGGCAAGCTCATTCCCAACCTTTGATCCAGGTCCCAATACCAAGTTTGCCACTCCGTCTGGAAGTCCAATCTCTTCGATAATCTCAAAAAGTTTGAATACGCTTACAGGAGTGACTTCAGCAGGCTTAAGTATAATTGTATTCCCTGCGGCAAGTGCAGGAGCAATTTGCCAAACAGCTAACATAAGCGGGAAATTCCAAGGTACAATAAGTCCACAAACACCAATCGGTTCATGAATAATAATTGTGTCTGAAGAATCAGCACGCGTGTAAGATTCCTTTTTCATGCCCTTGATCAAGTCAGCATAATAGCGGAAGCATTGAATCGATACCGGAATATCCACATAAGTGGTTGCACGAATCACCTTACCGTTATTTGCAGTTTCCAAACTTGCAATTTCAGCTGCCTTCTCTTCAAGACGGTCTGCAATCTTATAGAGGTAGTCAGCTCTTTCATCAGCCGATAAATCCGACCAGATTCCGCTGTCAAACGCTTTGCGAGCCGCCTTGATTGCTATCTTCGCATCGTCTGCTGATCCATAAGCAGACGATGCGATGACCTCTCCGTTTGCCGGATTGATAATGTTTCGTCTAGCGCCGGATAACGCTTCTACCCATTTCCCGTCAATGAACATATTAATTTTCATAAATAGCTCTCCTTTACGCAATAATATCTAAAAGTTTGAAACCAATATGTGCTAGATTTACCAGCATAGTTTTCTGATTATAGAACGGGAATGATTTGAGGCGTTCCTTTTCAAATCGATATCCACCTGCACTCCCCGTAACAATCCATTGTGCCAATAACTTACCAAACAATGTCGAGAGAGAAGCGCCGTGGCCCGTATAACCCGTTGCGAAATATGCGCCTTCTTTAGATCTGCCGATAACCGGGAAAGTATCAATTGTAACCCCGATAAATCCACCCCAACGGTAATCAATCTTGCTTCCTGCTAGTTTTGGCATGATTTTAACCATGGCATCGTAAACATTTTGGTAAACAGCATCGCCTAAGTTTGGACGAACATCGCCACCGCCAAATACGATCCGATTATCTGGTGTACGTCGGAAATAGTAAAGGAAACTGCTTGTATCAAAAACCATGCGATCTTTAGGAATGACGGTACTCACCAGTGATTCTGGAAGCTGTTCAGTAGCAATAATACGTGCCGAAATTGGCAGTACGCCTTTGTTCAGTTCACTCATGATTTTTCCAGAGTAACCATCTGTAGCCACAATAATGTCTTTCGCAGTAACAACACCTTTTTCTGTTACAACTTTCACACTGTTTTGACCGTACTCAATAGATAGTGCTTTCGAATGCTCAAAGATTCTTGCACCAATCGATTTAGCTGCTTCTCCCAAACCAATTGCATAGTTCAGTGGCTGGAACGAGTAACTCGAGTCGTCGACTAAGCAGCCATAATAATGTGGGGAATCAATCTCTTGATGCAACTGATTTCGATCAAGCACGCTTGATTCGTACCCGAAAGTTTTGTTTAAGTATTCGCTTTCATGTTTCAATCCTTCAAAATGCTTGGCTTTGTAAGCCGCCACAATGTGACCTGTTTTTCTAAAGTTACAGTTGATTTGATGCTCGTTGATGATACTTTTAACCAATTCAACACTAAACAGGGAGAGATCGTTAAGCTGTCTGGCTTCCTCGGCACCATACTTTTTGGCAAGCTCCTGCATCGTTGGCTTATAGCCTGGCAATACCATCCCGCCGTTACGACCGCTTGCGCCATATCCGATTGTTTCTTGCTCAAGGACAACGACACTCTTCCCTAATTTTTGCAAATGATATGCAGAAGAAAGACCTGTGAAACCTGCGCCAATAATGACAACATCTGCCTCTTCATTTCCCTCAAGAATTTTTCCTTTTTCATAACTGGTTGCAGTCGCTGTCCACAGTGAGAGAGTATCCATTCGATCCATCTTATCCATAGCTAATTCTTCTCCTTTGGTGACATGTATGTTACAATACAGTCAAATTATTCACAATATTCACATTTCGTGAATCTATCATATGACGTGGAGTTTCCTCCAGGTCAATAGCAATTTGAGTGCTTTTTGAATTCATTTTTGCGAAAAAAGTGGAGTAACTCCACTTTTTTCATTGGGGGGACATCTATGAAAATTGGTACATTTGCAAATCTATTTCACGTTACAACTGATACCGTTCGTTATTACATTGAACTGGGATTATTAATACCAGACAAAAAAAACACCCAGTATCAAATGAACCAATTGTGTCTCGACGACATGGCTTTTATTACTGAGTTGAAAAAATTTCATTTTTCACTGCTAGAAATTCAACAAATTTTATCGTATCAGCGTGTCACAGACTTCTCGGACCATGAGGATATCGACTACTACAACAACTTGCTCATTGATAAAAAGAGCCAGTTGATCAAGAAAAAAGAAGACATATCAAAAGCTATCCAATTGATTGAAAAAGCGGTTCAAACTAGCTCACCTTCATCCAAAGAAGAGAATCTTACAGGGATCCCGCTTTCCTTTGTAAACCTGCTCTATTGTCCGAAGTGTCACATTCCACTTGAAATGAAAGATGTAACGATTAAAAAAGTCTACATTCAAACAGGAAGTTTAACTTGTACTTGTGGATACGAGGCAGCTATCGAGGAAGGTATTATCATTACCTCAAACTTGTACGAGACGTCTCCTTATCCATCTTATTTTTACGATAAAGAAACGATTAAAGAGATCAATCCCAAAATGATTAACTTATTTGAAAAAAGTAATTTTTGGTTCCAAAAAGTTCTACAAAATGTAGATTTGAAAAACAAATTAATCGTGGAAACGAACGTTGACGCTTTTGTGTCACTACCCAAATATATCGATGGTCTTGAAACGAGCGCATCCTATGTATTCAGTGGCTATTCACTTGCGATGCTCAAGAAGGTTAGAAAAAGAATTGAGCGTATGAATCCGAAGCCAAACGTCCTTTATATTTTGAATTCTGATTTAAATTTGCCATTGAAACCGCTTAGCATCGATATTTTTGTGGATAGTTTTACAGCAACTGATTTTTCACTGCTCAATCCGCAGTTCCCAACTCACGTTCTAAAAAACTATTTCCATAGCAGTTCAACAATTGTTGGCGGGTATTCCTATTATGATAGCTCAGCCAAATCCTTAAAAAATATTTCAGCCTTATATCCAAATTCTAACGAGCATATTTTATATCCAAAATACTTAGAAGAAAATTTATCTGTCAACGAGTTTCAAATCACCCAAAGTGAAAATATCGGTTACTGTACAGATCCAGGACCCTATTTTGATTATCATGTAATAGGCGAAAAATTCCACATGCTAATGTATTTGGCTAGTACAAAAAAATAGCGCACAAAAAGAGACTGTCCGAAAAGCAGGCTAGTTCACGGATGAGACAGCCCCCTTGTAGCTAAAATCATGATTAATCTAAAAAATGGTAGCGCAGGCATAAGCACCCGTGCTACCATTTTCGATTTGATCTATTTGCTATTCTTAAGCAAATTATAGGCAAGTGAAATTAAAAAGACACTTTCCTCCCCTCAGTTTTTCGTTTCCGACAAGACTTTTCATCGTGCAGCAGGGATTTTTTGCAATTTGTTGTATTTCATAGTTATATAGAGAATATACAAACTACATATTTAGAGAGGACATGATTATGACAGAATTTAAGAATAGAATAGATGTACTTAATCAGGAAAAATGGGATTTAACAGCCATTTATAAAACAATTGAAGACTGGAAAAACGACTATGAAAAAATCGAAATTTTAACAGAGAACTTAAAAGAATTCAATGGAAATATCCATGATGGCCAAAGTTTACTTACTTATCTTACAAAAAGTGAAGAAGTATCAAGTTTGTTCAGTCTCGTTTATGCATATGCAAGGCTTCAAGCTGACCTTGATACACGCGATATGGAAGCTCAGTCTCTTGTAGACAAAGCATCACAATTACATGTTAAAATAAGCGCCACTCGTTCCTTCTTTTCACCGTTCTTACTTAGTATCGATGAGAAAACATTACATTCTTATATAGAAGAAAATGAAGGCTTACATTATTATAAAGAGGATTTATTTGAATTATATCGCTATAAAAACCATGTCTTAAATAAAGATAAAGAAGAGATTTTATCCCAAATGGGTGAAGCCCTCTCTGCTCCTCAACATACATATGGAATGATAAATAACGCAGACATTACATTTGGAGAAGTTACAACTGAAAATGGGGATAAAGTGAACTTAACTCGCGGGATGTACTCAAAATTAATAAAAGATGAACATAGAGATACGAGGAAGGAAGCTTATAAAGCCTACTATCAACCCTACGTTCAACTAAAAAACTCTATAGCTTCTACTTTAGCAGCAGCTATAAAAAACAATGTTACCATTTCAAAAATTAGAAACTATCCTTCTGCTTTAGAAAAATCTTTATTTGGTGATATGGTTCCAAAGGAAGTATATGATACTTTAATTGATACGACTAAAAGAAATATTAAATCTCTTCATAAGTATAATCATTTACGAAAAGAAAAATTGCAGCTAGATGAATTAAGACAGTATGACTTAAATGTTGATTTAGTAAAAGGCGTAAAACAAGATATTCCATATGATGAAGCATTTGAAATGATGCTTACTTCCCTTTCTCCACTCGGTGAAGAATATCTTCAAACACTCCGAGGTTTTAAAGACAAACGCTACATAGATGTAAGAGAATTACCTGGTAAACGTTCTGGTGCCTATAATTTTGGCGTATATGGTGTTCATCCGTTTATCCTTTTAAATCATAATGATGACTTAAATAGTCTCTTTACGCTTACTCATGAATGTGGACATGGTATGCATACATATTATTCACATAGTTTCCAGCCGAGAATTTCCGCTCACTATTCAATTTTTGTAGCCGAAGTAGCTTCAACAGTAAATGAAGTACTGCTCATTCACCATTTATTAAAAGAAGCAAAAGATATAGACGTACGCAAACATTTAATCAATCACTTTATCGACCAGTTTAAAGGAACTTTCTTTACACAAGTTATGTTTGCTGAATTTGAAAAGATTACGCACGAAATGGCAGAACAAGGTAAGCCACTAAATGCTCAAGCATTCAATGATGTTTATGAGAAATTATTTAGAGAATACAACGGGGACACTCTCGTATTCGATGAAGAAGTAAAATATGGATGGTCTAGAATCCCTCATTTTTACCGACCATTTTACGTTTATAAATACGCTACCGGATTTGCTTCCGCAATTCAAATCGCAGAGCAACTTTTAAGCGGTGATCCTACCGCTCAGAAAAATTATATCGATTTCTTAAAAGGCGGAAGTTCAGATTATCCACTGAACCTTTTAAAGAAAGCCGGTGTCGATTTAACAACATCAAAACCTATTGAAAGTGCATTAGATCGTTTTAGTAAACTAGTTGAAGAATTTTCGTCATTTTAACAAAAAGAGCCTCTTATGCTAGAGGCTTTTTCAAATTTATTTTCCTTCTAATAAATCTTTTGCCTCCTTTCAAAATTCCTGATTACATACATCACTCATTCCATTTTGGACATTCAAGAAAAGAATGTTCAAAATTTGTTTATCCCAATTGAAATTTATTAAATGTATTTTATTTAACTAATGCACCATAAAGCAAGTGATACAAGTCCTCCCTCGATAAATGAATCACCCACCTCAGTTTCCTAATGTAATGAGTCTTCTTCACTATCTATTAAAAAGGCTACTGTATTCCTTGAACGAGACGTACTCTTATTAGAAAAAAATTAAGCACCTACAAAGTCAGGGCCAAAAGCTAGAAACTGCAATTAAACAAGTGCTGAGCAAGCAAAAGCATGTCCCACTCACCCCACAGAACACCCTTCACTCATAGATATAGATTTGAACATGGAAAAAGTACAATTGAAAAAAGAATTGTTAGAGGCAATCAAGCAGGAGTTTTTAGTAGTAAGCAACGTATTTTGCAAAGATTAGAAGAACGAGATCAAGTGCTGATGCAACATATACGAGAGGTACAAAAAAGTTAATATAGGTTAATAAACAAGCACTTTTTCTATTAAAACATAAAATAATATATCTCTTATTCGAAGGGAGGTATAAAAATGAGTTGGAGTAGTGACTGTTCGAAGCGTCGTAATGATTCTTGTAAATGTGAGCACCGTAGCGATTCGTGGAAAGATAAACACGACAGTGATTCTTGTAAGTGTAAACGTCATAGTGATAGTGGTTCTTGTAGATGTAAGAGAGAACATCGTCGTAGATGTTGTTTCATTTGTTTTCATTGTGATTGCAAACATTGATAAAATAGTTCCTCGTTTTTAGTTTTTGGTAAGAAATCATATAAAAAGCTTATCCTTTGTAAGAAAGGTTAGGCTTTTTATATTTGCTACTAATTGCGCTATGTTAACCTTATATGGATTTTTATTTATAACATTTTTTTTAACTCTTCATTCTTTCTTAAATTTTATCGGACACAGTTCTTTTCTATTACCTTGTTTTTTCTTATTCCTCAACTAGAGGCACTTACATTTCACCATGAACTACATAAATGAATATCCGAAAAAAACTTTATACAATTTTAAATGATGAAATACGTTTTAGTTCCACTCATAAAAGTGCTACTATAGATATCAGAACGACTTAATAAAACCAATGATTGATACGTTTTTTATTCATTGATTACAGAGGAAATGCACATAATTATAGATGAATCCAAGAAAGGTTTGTAAAAAACTAGTTTTAAAAATAAAACAACAAAAGGAGATACAATGGAAAAGAAAAAAGAACTAAAAGAAGCTGGATGGAATTTTGACAACAGTTATGCTCGTCTACCAGAGCCATTTTTCGCCAATCTCTCTCCAACACCCGTACGTTCACCAAAGTTAGTCATTCTAAATGATTCTTTGGCAACATCTTTAGGGTTAAGCATAGAGGAACTTAAAAACGAAGAAGGCTTAGCAATGCTTGCCGGCAACAAAGTTCCCGGAGGTGCTTCTCCCCTTGCTCAAGCATACGCTGGGCATCAATTTGGACACTTTAATATGCTGGGGGACGGACGTGCTCTACTAATTAGCGAGCATATTTCTCCTTCAGGTAAGAGGTTTGATATTCAGCTAAAAGGTTCTGGTCGAACACCATACTCCCGCCGAGGGGATGGCCGCGCGGCACTTGGACCCATGCTGCGTGAATATATCATAAGTGAGGCAATGCATGCGCTTGGTATTCCTACTACCCGTAGTTTGGCTGTAGTTTCAACAGGTGAGTTAATCATTCGCGAAACTGCCTTGCCAGGTGCAATTTTGACACGTGTAGCTAGCAGTCATATACGCGTCGGCACGTTTCAATACGCAGCAGCTAGCTGCTCAGTTGAGGAACTTAAAACTTTAGCTGATTATACAATTAAGCGTCACTTTCCAGCTATTCAATCGCAGGAAAATCCATATTTAGCGCTACTTGAAGAAGTGCTGAAGCAACAAGCCAGCCTAATTGCAAAATGGCAACTCGTTGGTTTTATCCACGGGGTGATGAATACCGACAATATGACCATTAGTGGAGAAACCATCGATTACGGTCCTTGTGCCTTTATGGACGAATATAATCCAGCAACCGTATTTAGTTCCATTGATACACAAGGCCGATATGCCTATGGTAACCAGCCTTATATAGGTGTTTGGAATCTTGCCCGATTTGCGGAATCTTTATTACCACTCCTACATACAGATTTGGAACAAGCGACCCAAATAGCTCAAGATAGCCTTTCAAAATTTGGTGCTCTATATGAACAACATTGGCTAACTGGAATGAGAGCGAAAATAGGTATATGTAATGAAGAAGCAGAAGATAAAGTCCTTATTGATGAACTCCTTAAGATGATGGAGAAATATCGCGCAGATTATACGAATACCTTCCTTGCTTTAACTTTTGATACAAATGAAGATACCGATTTGTTTAACAGCACAGAGTTTACTCAGTGGAAGAAAAAATGGCAAGCAAGACTAGGCAGACAGCAGGAATCAAAATCTTCTTCACATCAGTTGATGCGAGACAATAATCCTGCGGTAATTCCACGAAATCATCGTGTGGAAGAGGCGCTAGAGGCCGCAGTAAAACAAGGGGATTATAGTGTGACGGAACGACTGCTCGCGGTTCTTTCAACCCCTTACGCACATTCACCTGAACAATGTGAATACGCTACATTGCCTGCGCCTTCATCCCGTCCTTATCGAACTTTTTGTGGTACGTGAGAAAACATGCAGTCAACACCTTTTCATGATTTACTGTTTATATAACATAATGCTCCTCCTTCACTTGAAGGGGGAGCATTTCTTTCACATGATTCGTATAAAGTGAAGCTTTAATCAGTTGTTTTTTTCATTCCCCACTAGTTATTAGTAGAACCATTCCCTATTCTTTCATTTTAAAGATCTTATTCGGATTCAGAATGTTTTTCGGATCAAGAGCTTGTTTTATATTTTTCATCACAAGAAGTGCTGCCCCATGCTCTTTTTCTTGATATTTTCGTTTACCAATTCCTACCCCATGTTCACCTGTACATGTTCCACCGCGTTCAAGAGCATACATTACAATTTTTTCATTTGCCGCTTCTGTTTTATGCACTTCTTCTGTATCATTAGGATTCACCATTAATAGAACATGAAAATTCCCATCTCCGACATGTCCAAGTACTCCCCCAACAATTCCCATTGCATCTAAAGTCTCTTTGGCATACTGTATTGCATTTGCTAACTCTGAAATTGGCACACAAACGTCCATACTCATCAGTTTTTTCCCTGGATGGCTATGAACATATGCATACGCTAAGTTGTGCCTTGCTTCCCATAATTTATTTCTTGCTGCCGTTTCTGTTTCAAATGAAATAGCATTACATTTATGATCTTTCATAATCTCTTTTGTAAATTCAACATCCTGTTTTAATCCTGCTTCATTCCCATGAAACTCTAAAAATAAAGTTGGCTCTTCTCTATAATTTGTTTCACTATAAAGATTAACTTGTTTCATTGAAAGTTCATCAACAAGTTCAATCCGTGCGATCGGAATGCCAGCTTGTAAAATATCAATCACAGCTTCTACAGCATCATTTACTGCCGGAAAAGATGCTCTTGCTGCCATCGTATGCTCAGGTATTCCATACACTTTTAATGTCAATTCCGTAAAACAACCAAGTGTTCCTTCTGATCCAACGAAAATACCATTTAAATGATAGCCAGATGATGACTTTGCCGCTAAAGTCCCTGTGTGTATAATTGTCCCATCTGCCAGTACCACTTCTAAATCACGAACTTGATCACGCATCACACCATACTTTACTGAAGTCGTTCCACTTGCATTTGTAGCAGCCATTCCTCCTAGCGTAGCATCGGCTCCTGGGTCTACACTAAAAAACAACCCATGCTTTTTCAACTCTTTATTGAGCTGCGAACGAGTCACACCCGGTTGAACTTTAACCAGAAAATCATTTTCTCTTACCTCTAGCACTTGATTCATAAGTGAGAAATCTATTGTAATCCCGTTTTCATATGGAATCACATGCCCTTCCAAACTTGATCCTACTCCAAATGGTACAACGGGTGCTTGGTACTTGTTCGCTAGTTTTATTATTTCACTAACCTCTTTTGTCGTTGTTGGAAATACGACAACATCTGGTAAACTACTAGCATGATAAGATTCATCTTTACTGTGCAATTCTCTCACCGTTTCATTTACTACTACTTGCGTTTCAGGAAGTACCTCTTTTAAGGCAATTATCAAATTTGCAGTTTCAGCTTTCATTTTATTCTCTCCCATCATTTTGTTACAGATTTGATATACAATTTAAGATCGTTTTATAATGATTCATCTGATGAACTATTCCATACATGGTAATCTGAAAAATCAAATAATTCAAGTCTTAATTCGGAAACAATTTAAATTTCGAAATTTCTCTTTTCTTGTTAGGAGATTACTAAAATTATCCAGAGTTAATGTTTGTAACATCAAGAAATTTTGTTTATATTCAAATTAACCTGAATTTAACAATAGACATACAGGATAAATATCATTTATGGGGGAATTAGACGTGCAATTACCAACCTTTAAATATAATCCGAACTCATTAGAATTAGGGATTATAAAAAAAGAACTTACGACTTGTTGTGTTTGCAAAAACGAACGTGAATATGTTTATAGTGGTCCTTTCTATTCCATAGAAAATGTAGAAAGCATCTGCCCTTGGTGTATCGCTAATGGAAATGCAGCTAAAAAATTTGATGGCGAATTTCAAGATTCATACTCTTGTGATGAAGTAAACGATGAAGAAAAATTAAAGGAACTTATCCATAGAACACCTGGATATCGCGGATGGCAACAGGAATACTGGCTAGGACATTGCAATGATTTTTGTGCATTCATTGGATATGTAGAATGGAAAGAAATCGCTCATTTAGAGAATGAATTACAACAAGACTTAGTTGAATTTACGGAGTATTATGGACTTAGTTTACAAGATTTTCAGTATTCATTGGGGCATCAAGGTAGTTTTCAAGGATATCTTTTCAAGTGTTTACACTGCGGTATACACCGTTTACATGTAGATTGCACCTAATATATCAATGTGCGACAACTGTATTCACATCGTAATACTTTATACCAATAGCGCATTTCGTTTCATTTTTCTATAATGATACAAAGCAACAATGAATACAACTTCTTCCTACCATCAAAAAACGAAAAAGAGTCCACTTGTATTGGACTCTTTTGTATATATGTGAAAAGATTTTGAAGTTCCTTTTCCATTTCTTCATGTATATCTTGATTTGCAGCAATAATTCCAAAAGCACCCCAATTAAACATGCAAACCTTTCTCTTTGAAATAACTTAACATTTTCCGGTAATTCTCACCATACTTCTCCTGAAATTCTTTTCCAAAATCTTCTTCAATGTGTTGCATCATCATATCATGGTAAAAAGCGTTTTTTATTACTTCAATTACTGCTGGATGGCTCGTCTCTAATGCAGATGGCTTCATATCTCCTTTGAAACTACCAATTAAAGCTGAACTAGAATCACAGAGAATAGAAAACTTCCTTTCATCCACAGGCCATTCTTCGTCCCTATAATGCTGGAATACATGTTTAAGAGGTGTTTTACATGCTCCCATTGTAATTAATATGACACTAACCCCTTTACATTCAGCTACAAGTAACGCTTCCTCTATATGGTGTAAATCTTCTGACCAAACATCTACAACTATAGATGTTTCTGCATTTGCAATAACGCGACGTGCAGCATTATCTAACGCATTGCTTCCTTGCCAATTATAAAAAGCAGATGCAGGTCTAGGCGGATTTTTTAATTGATTAATAAGAGCCTTCGAAGTTTGTTCAAATTCAGTCTGAACAAGGCGAATTAATTGCTTAATTGGAACAGCATTATAAAGTACTGTCTCCCCTTCTATACTACGGCAAGCTCCTTTGTCCGTTAATGATCGTAATGCAGCATATACATTTGTTCTTGATACAGATACCCGTTTTGCAACTTCATAGCCGGACAACTCTGTCTCTTCATGTAACGTCAAATAACACCTTGCTTCTAAATCAGACAAACCTATTTTTTTTAGTAAATCAATCATGGGAGACCTCCTATCTTAACACTTGAATGGGATGCATATCTTAAGTGGTATTTATCAATACTCCTAAAAAGTGTATTACCCTTAGTTTAAACGAAAATCAACAAAATTTCATCTGTTTATTCTTGTTAATTAACATTTGTACAAGAACAAGAAAGTCTAAACTAGAATTTTATAGATTTACAAAATTCTACCCATGTAGCCTTAGGTTAAATCAAATAAATAAATTTGAAAGAAGATAACTCCTTTAAAGAAAAATCCCCAAAAGTTCTTGTTTTTGGGGATTAGATGAATTATACGTATACATGTTTCAACACTTACTTCATTTCCAGCTTAATATTAATCTGAACGAACTTCTTTTACTTGTTGTTCTGCATCTCCAACATTGGAAGCATAACCTAATTCTAACAATAGTCCAGTTACCACTGTACCAGTGCGATTACGCCATCTCACCTAATCGATTAAACGCTTCAAATTAGATAAAAAATAGCCACAATCTGTTTATGAAAAGATTGTGGCTACTTTGAGTGGACCCAAAAAGGTTTTATGCTAATCTATTTCTTCGCATCTTTCATGCTATAATAGCCTAAATTAATCACAATTAAGAAATAACCACCCATAATTCCAGCAGCAAATGTCCACATGACACTATGATGTTCAATCTCATACATAATAATCGCACCGAGTATCGCTGCTGCAAACCGATTCATCATACCAAGCGTTGGTGCTTTTACTTTTTTTACAATGCTATCTCCAAACTTTTCAATACGCCTTCCTAAAATCCAAACACAATACATACTAACAAGCAAGCCAATGCTTGCACCTAAAAAATGGGACGAGAAAGGCGTCATAACCCATCCTAATAACATCGCGCCTAGCAAATAATATATTTGTATATTAAATGCTCTTAGTGCCATACGAATCATGCTGTGCTCCTTTACCTGCTTCATTGTATTTACATATCAACAACTACAGCTACTACTATTAAAAAAATACATATATCCCTATTGTTTTTCTAATATATAAGTCACGTGAAATAAAGAACTGACCGCTTCTATCCAGTGCCGGATACTCTCTTCCACACAAAAAAAGGATGATTTTATGTCACCTTTTTATTTTATATCTATATTCAATAACATGGGGTTTCTGTACAAAACAACATGTTATCCCTTAACGTACAAGTTTTCGCTTTTGATAACGTGACCTCTAGAATGAGATAACCGCAAAACATCGTCATAACTGTCTTAAATGATTTTAGAGTTAGCTTTTCCAGTTAGAATCTTTTCGATAATTTCATACATTCTTATTCATGAATAACTCCTATAACCCTGCCGAACGTAATAAAAACGAAACACCATAAAAATGCGCCGATAGCAGCGAACAAAATATAAGTTTTCAACTTCATTTTGCTAATCCCCGAAAGGTAACAGGTTATATGTCTGACACCTGGAATGAAATACCCAAAAATAAGAGAATAGGATCCATATTTCCCCATCCACTTTTCAACTTTAATTATTCTCTTTTCCTTCAAACCGATCCATTTCCCATATTTCTCAATAAAAGGACGACCTGCCTTTTTGCCGATCATATAACTGATCAACATACCCAACAACGCTCCTACAAAACTGACTAAAATGGCAAGCTCATAATTCAGGACATTAATATTCGTAAAGTAACCTACGACTGTCATCATGACTTCATCAGGGATTGGTATTCCTACAATCCCAAGAACAAGCATCAAAAAAATAGCGAGGTAACCATAGTCTGCTATAACCTGCTGTACTAATTCCATCTTTCAGACTCCAATTTTTTTGACATATGTTTTTTAAAATGGGGGAATTTTATTTTGCTCACCATTAAATAAGACAGTACACATGTGCCAAGGGCTATAAGAATAGGATTATTCAAAAAGCATAAAATGACGAGACACATTGCCGCAAATGGAATTGGCATTCCGATAAACGTCGGGAGCTTGCTTTGTTGAATATTAAATCTAGCAAGCCGAAGCATTCCACAAATACTGTAAGCCAGTGCACATAGCATCCCAATAGACTGCAGATCTTTTAAAGCTACACTATATGCAAGTATAGACGGAGCTATACCAAAGGTAACTAAATCCGCAAATGAGTCTAATTCTCTACCTATCTCCGAAACAGAATCAAGTTTCCGAGCAATCATGCCATCAAACAGATCAAATAACATACCTGTAATAATAAAAATCATTCCAAAATAAATATCGTGAACGAAAACTGAGTAAATAGCCAGAAGTCCACAGATAAAATTTGCTATCGTAATAATACTTGGTATATAACTCATAACATGCTTTTCCCTCTTTCAACTAACTAAGTAATGTTTCAAAAAGTTAATTAAAACTCAGTGAACATATACAACTTTTTTAATAAAAATCGCTTCATAGAAACTTTATTACTATTTGGGCTCAAGTGTCTTCTTTTTTTCTTCCAATATAATTTTATTTATTTTAATTAAGGTATCAGTCATTTGCTGCAAGGCTTCGATATCAATTTTAGAGAAGTACTTCTCAATAAGTAAATCATCTAGCTGAGACAACCGTTCTATATAATTGCTACCATTAGGACCAAGTGTAAGGAAATACTCACGTTTATTGTTAGGATTTACTTGTTTCGAAATCATATTATGCTTTTCCAATTTAGATAAAACTTGGCTAACAGCGCTTTTAGATATATTAAAAGTGGTCGCAATATTGTTCGCTGTAGTATTTTTATTTAAATTAATATAGAATATCATACTCTCTTGCTGCCCTGTAAGACCGAACTCATCCTTTAACTCCTGAGATAGTAAAATGTAGAATTCATTGTAGGCTCGATTCATTTCGTTAATTACTTCTTTATAAGATCTGGTCATAGTATTGTTCCTCCAGCCATTCTGTTATTGCATTGTGCGCCGTTTTTTGTTTCGACACATAGTTTAGTTTAGTTAACTTAACTATATTACACCTTTATGTTAGTGTAAAGGAAAATATATATCAATACTTTCATTACAAATTCATTTTAGTAACACATAAGAAGCCCCAATTATTATTAATAAAACTTTCTAGGAGAAAAAATGTATAAATCAAAAAAAGAAATATTGATATACTGATCTCTTAGTCTATCGATAGGGCTAGCACCAAAAACGCAAATTTCGTACGCTAATGAAAATTTCACAAAAAATATTTAGCTTTCTCAATTCCTACCTTTACAAGGTTTTCTACGCTACCTTTATGCTTAATAATTTTTTAAAAGATTTGTTCTGTAAAATGCATGTTTTAACTCTTGATCAGAAAAAACACTGCTATTTTATTGTTTAGATTACTTTTTTCAGAATTATAATAAAGGAGAAATTAGACGCATTAGGGATTCCATTATTCGTTTTTGAATACTACGTTTCTGAAACGATTCCCATCGAATTTCAGTTGAATAATTAAAGTCCTTTTCAAAATCACGCTTAATATCAAGAACTGTCTTAGATTCATAAAGTACGCTAATGATTTCATAATTTAGTTCAAAGCTACGGACATCCATATTTGCTGTGCCAATTGTTACAATTTCATTATCTACAAGTACAATTTTAGCGTGCATAAACCCATCTTTATAGCTGTAAATTGAAGCACCGGCTTTTAGAATAGGTGTGAAGTATGATTGAGATGCTTGATCACTAATGATTCTATCTCTCTTACCTGGATATAGAATACGGACATCTATTCCAGCCATTGCACTTAAACGTAGTAATGTTAATATTTCTTTATCCGGGATGAAGTAGGGTGTTGCAATCCAAATTGATTTCTTAGCAGAACCTATAACAGCAAGTAAAGTATTACGAATGTTTGTATCATCTGAACTCGGCCCACCTGCTACAATTTGAACAGCACCTTCTGCATGAGACTTTTCTTTACCTGGAAAGTATTTTGTATTCATAAATTGATTCCAAGAATAAGTATTTAAATCACTAGAGGCATAGAGCCAATCCTCAAGGAATATTGCTTGTAATTTGTACAATGCTTTTCCTTCTATTCGTAAGTGGCTGTCACGCCAAATTGGGAATTTTTTAGAACGACCAAGATACTCATCGCCAACGTTGAGCCCACCTGTAAAACCAATCTCTCCGTCTACAATAACAATTTTACGATGGTTACGATAATTTACTGTTTCAAGTGGACGCCATGCCGAAAGAACAGGATCAAATGCCATAACCTCAATTCCTGCATCTTTCATGGGTTGTAAGAAGCGCTTTCGTAATGAATTGCTTCCAATCCCATCATAAAGAAAGCGTACAATTACACCAGATTTTGCTTTCTTTATTAATGCATCGCGAATTTTTGTACCAATTTCATCTGCTCGATAAATATAGTATTGAATATGTATATGATGTGTAGCATTTTCAATAGCTTGTATAATGTTTGTAAATGTTTGATCCCCATTTGTTAAGAGTTTTGTTGTGGTATTATTGGCAACAGGACCGCCACCGAATTTTTGTACAACCTGTGTTAAACGAGCAGAGCGCTCACTTAATGAGGAAGTGAATGATAGATCTAGGCGTTTTTCTTCTAAAATCTCACGGAATAATTTTCTTTTCTCCTCTGAACGACGTAGATGTTTTTTTCTTCTCCAGCGGCTCCGGCCAAAAAGACAGTACAAAAGTACTCCACCAATCGGAAAAAGTGCTAATACCAAAAACCATGCTAAAGTACTTTGTGGTGAACGGTTTTCGATAAAAATAATGAAGGAAATTCCTACTATTGCGATATACCATAGTACGCGGACAAAGTTGTATAGTGAGATAATCGATGTATCTAACAGAAAGAGCACGATAGAGACAAGTGTAAACACAAATAATAATTGAACGATAGGATTTTTCATCTTGATAAAATTCACCCATTCTGTCTTAAATATAGGATTCGTATATGGAAGCTGTAATCTAACATTTCTATTAGTGTTAAATCACAGGGGTGCTGCTCTAGTCCGTCATATCATTCACATAAAATGTAATGACTTAATAAATTCGAGCTCATGAAAGCCAAAGAGATACAAGGAATTTCCCTTGTATCTTTTTGACTATGGATTTACTTCCTCTATACTGACACAGTAGATATAGAACCTTTTTGTTTATCTTTTTTGAATACAGACAGTACCATAATTATAAGAGATACAAGTCCAAGAAGCCCCATCACCTGAACATATGAGCCTATCCTGTACCCGCCAAAGAAGAAGCTGCTACGAAATGCTTCTACACTGTACTTAAAAGGAGTCCAAGAATACAACCAGTGTTTTGTCACATCCGGAAGAAATTCGTGTGCCAGTGATAAGATTGGCATAGAAAAGAAGAAGAATACCATTAATATTGGTACCCCGACACGCCCAATCCAGTTGAGTACTGCACTTTGCAAAAGGAAGAACATGAAGCCAAAGAAAAGGAACAATAAGAAAATTTCTCCTTGGTTCGGTATGTTTACCTCGAGTATGGTATGAGCAATGAAAAGGATTAAACTTGCAATTACTGTCACGAAAACAGAACCTGCAAGGATCTGTGATAAGACTGATTTTCCTGTAACACGTCCGTTTGTAAACTTTTGGACAGCTATAAATAAGACTAAGGAACTGATAAGAGTAGTAATCCATAAGATTTGTGTCAGCATTATAGGAATATTTCCATTACCTGTATGTGCTTGAACTGGATGAATCAACTCCGTTTTAACAATAAATGGGCTTGCCAATAACTTTGCCTGTTCAGTTGTTAGTGTCATATTTTTTTGTGAAAGCTGATCAAGCAAGGTATTACGGATATTTTCGTTGATCCCTCCAATGAACTTATCAATCATTTGGCTCGAAACCATTGCGGCATTATAGTTCATTCCTTGATTCACCAAGACTTGTACCTCAGTTTGTTTTCCCTTAGGTGTGGTCAGCGATACAAGTTGCTGGGATATTTCTGGTGGAAACACAATGGCAGCGTAATACTTCTTATCCTTCATCCCTTGCAATACATCTTTTTTCGTTTGTAAGAACGTCCATTTAACTGTGCTTTGCTTATTTTGCAGAATTTGCTCTTTTATTTTATCTCCTATATTTACACTTCCTTGTCCTTGTAAGTTCACACCTGTATCCTGTATTACTAAGGCAACCGGCAAGTCTTTTGGAACAGGATTAACAGTTGATCCCATAAAAGCAAAACTAGCGATGATAACAGCAGCCATAATACCTAACAAGCCACCTAGAACCATCTTTTGTTTGAAAAATTGCTTTACTGTAAGCATTTTAAATTATTCCTCCTAGCATTCGTCTAACAAAAAGATAGATAACGAACAATATGTAGTTTATAATGAATTCATGTTGTTTATAATGAAATTATATCGTTTTTGCTACACAATGCAATTTACATTTAGGACATAAATGTAAGATAAGAAACAACAGGGTAGAATCTGTTGTTTATAACAGCAATAACGAACAAGGAGGTATAAGATGTTGAAAAAAGCGGATCTGCGGATTATTCGGACAAAGAAATTTATATATGATGCTTTTATCAAACTGATAGCGGAAAAGGGATACGATGCTATTACCATTCAAGACATCACAAATGAGGCACTCATCAATCGGGCAACATTTTACTCGCATTACAAGGATAAACAAGATTTGTTAACAAAGCTTAGTGAGGGGGTACTAGGAGAGTTGACAAGTAAGATGGTCCTATATGCCCATGTACAGGGAGATCAAATAGATCTTTCGAAATTCGAGGAAATTTTACAATCCATATTTGAATGTATGGTAAAACATGCAGACTTTTATAAAACCATGCTTGGTCCTCATGGCATTTATGATTTTAACCTACAAATGCAGCGGACTATTATGGATAACCTTGAACAAAATTTCATTGAGCTTAAAATTGAAGAACATGATTTAGATATTCCAAAGGATATGGTATTGCATTTCATCACTTCCTCTGTTGTTGGGATGGCAATTTGGTGGCTTCAAAATGACATGAAATATTCACCAAAATATACTGCACAACAATTAGTGAAGCTTTTGACTAAAGGACCCTTGTGTGCAATTGGTTTTACTTTATTTAATGAGGGCTAGAGTTTCGTTTCATCATTTTTCTCCTTATTTTATTTGTCTGTTTATATTAAATAAAACAAGAAATTATAAGACTGCAAAGCGCTTTTTTAAGAAAGCTTTGTAGTCTTTTCATGTTTCAAATCCTTGTGTTCTCACAGTAGACAAGCCACCCTATCACCATAATTTAAAAAAGTTTAGAGTTTCTTGTCTCACGATCAAAAAGTTTATACTTTCATGTCTATTTACAAACGTTTATTCATAAATTTTCAGTTTAGGAATTCATGTCTTTCTACAACATTATGAACATGGTGAAATATTACAGATAAATTTTGCATATACGAATTATTGATTTTGCAAACCTCCATGTACATGTTCATTGAAACAATGAATACCCTTTGAACATTTCAATCTATCACCTCTTATTCAGAAACATCAATATCTGCAAGTACTTTATTTCTCTATCATCCAAATTATGTTAAGATTATTTTAACATTTCAAGAAATACATAAAAGGAGTCTAATAATAATGGATGTCTACTTAGTACAACCCACAATTGACTTACAAAAAGAATACTTAGAATTTTATCAAGAATGGAAAAATAGTGGTGAAACAATGATTCCTTGGGTTATTGCAAAAGATCCTTCTAACTTACCTGCCATGGTTCAAGAGTTACTCGATGCAGCGGAAGGAAAAAACCTCCGTAAAGGCTGGGTACCTGACTCTACTTATTGGCTTGTTACACAAGATAAAGAAATTGTTGGTGTTGTTAATATTCGTCACCGTTTAACAGAGCATTTATTCAATGCTGGTGGACATATTGGTTATGGCATCCGCCCTTCAGCAAGACAAAAAGGATACGCTACAAAATTGTTAGCTTTATCGTTAGAAAAAATAAAAGAATTAGGTGTTACAAAAGTGCTTGTTGTTTGCGATGAAAATAATACCGCTTCAGAAAAAACAATTTTGCATAACAGAGGATTTCGTGATAGTGACTTTATGGAAGAAGACGGTAATGTTGTAAGAAGGTATTGGATTGAGCTGTAAACATCCAGTTATTAAGGACAAAGGAGGAGTTCACATGTCTACACTGGCAACCCAATTAGAAAATATAATTCATACTGCTTCGCAAAAAATGATACTTCTTTCTGATATGGACATAAAATTTAATCTAACAAAATGGTCTAAAAAAGAAATATTAGGTCATCTTTGCGATTCCGGTACGGTAAATCATAAACGCTTTGTTGATATTCTTACTTCAAAGGAAGCTATTACACTCACTGGCTATAACCAAGATTTATGGGTGCATACACATAATTATCAACAGTCTTTTTCATCAAATGAAATTCTAAAATTATGGGAAGCTAATAACATACAAATTATAAGATTACTAAACAATGTAAAGAATGAACAATGGCAACTAACATGTAAGTTAGAAGACCAACAAGAAGTAACTTTAGAATGGCTTGTTACAGATTATATTGATCATATGAACCATCATCTTAATCAGATATTTAAAAAACATAAAAAATAAATCTCATTTCACCCTTATCCTACTCAATTGCTTTCTAATTGTATACAAAAAGCCACTCTTTCTAGAAAAATACTAGAAAGAATGGCTTAGCTCGCTCTTCTATTAATGAAAATTTTTTCATCCCTTACGAATAGGCAACCTTTATCAATCAAGCACGAAACAAGAATACACTTCTTATCTTGCTGCACGTACCTCAGCAATAAGCTTTCCACCTTCTATACTCATATAAAGCTTCACAGGTACATCATTTGTATTTTCAAATACTAAATCTAAATATGGATAGGCAATTGTAGCATCTCGGCCTTTTGGAACATATCCTACTTCTTTGGAATGCGTTGTTCTCTCCACCATCTTT
Organism: Bacillus sp. UNC437CL72CviS29; assembly: GCF_000482345.1. NCBI lineage: Bacteria > Bacillati > Bacillota > Bacilli > Caryophanales > Bacillaceae > Bacillus > Bacillus sp. UNC437CL72CviS29. The sequence goes on from NZ_AXVB01000009.1 coordinate 111,087, forward strand.
AATCCAGCTTGATCTGCTGCATTAAATAAAGTAGAAGACGTTTGGCATACACCACCGCCATAACCATCTACTAATTTTCCATCAACAATTTCTTTTCCTAACTGATACCCTTTGTCTGGTGTTGTATCGCCAATCAGGGCATTAAAAGAGAAGCGATCTCCTTTTCCTAATACAACTCCACTAATGCTATTTGCAGACAAACGAATATTTTCAATTCTACCACCAGTAGAACCACCTAAATTTGTTTCATATCTCCCTAAAACTGCACCATTACCACTTGCATCGGCCGGTGTCGCTACTGGTTTTTTCTCAACAATCGGCAATTGATATGAGGCATCCCACATACCTACATTCATTAATTTATCTACTAGTTCTTTTTCCATTAATTCATAAGAAGGCTTACCTTCCTGCCATGTTCCATTGCTTGCCATACGTGAAGGAACCATCTTTTGATCAATGCTTTTTCCAACTTCCTTAGCAACCTTCGTTACTTCTTTTTTAAATTTATTTTCATCTTCAAAATAACCTAAGTTTGCTAGATTCACATTTTTTATTTCTTTCCCACTTCTAGGATCAACTAAACTCACACTGTCACTGACTCCAGTCTTAGCTTCTACAGTATGCTCTCCTATACCACTCACTAATGAAACTTCACTTACTTTTGTACCACATCCACTCACTATACTTACACATAGTGCCCCTATTACTATACTTTGTACCTTACGTAACAATACACTCTCTCCTTTTTTTTGCTATTACTCTTTGTTTTCAAATTTATGTATATATGATTACATGTTTTTTGCAATATGACTCTAAAATATTACAATTTGATTTCCACTATATTAAAATTACTCTTTTCTTTAAGAAATGTCTACAAATATTTACTTGAAAAACTTAAGTTTGTAAGATTGTAACCCTCTCTTATTTAACCAGTATATACCAAATGATAATTCAAAAACAATTTTAATAAATTAATATGTAAGAATTTTTTCATAATCAATAATAATTCATAAAAATCCTTTTCAATATGTCTTATGAAGGACCTCATTCAAAATAGGTATTTGCCGTGCCACCCATCCGCTCTTACACATACATTATGATGAATTCAACCAAATTTAGAGAACGGAGGATATTTATGTACCCCTACACCCCTTATCATTATCAAGGTCAATATGACGGACAAACGCAATATCAACCATATATAGAACAAACTGAACAAATTGATCCATATGATCCAAACAGACAATTTCAAATTCCAATTTCATTCCCAGGTACTGGTGGCCGTCAGTTAGAAAGACGAGTAAATGAGCTAGAGCAACGCGTAAATCAATTAAATCGTCAAGTAAATCAACTTCAAAACACAGTAGAACGCCATACACGTAGACTTAATCGATTAAATCAACGTTTACGTACTGTAGAGAACCGACTAAATATTCCATTTTCAGCACTTGAAGATGGATTCTAATTAATAAAATAAAAAAAACTATAGGGAAGGAGGCTCCTTCCCTATAGCCCCAATTAATAGGTAGTAGTTCTCCAATATTCGTTTTCTCTTATTAAATTGACGAAAGTTTTCTCCATCTCTATACTGATAAGAGTCAATGAAATGAAACAAGGTGATAAATATGGATTTTGAAATAAATTTCCTTTCTTTCTATGTCGTACAAGTAGAAGGAAAAGGTGAACAAGCAGATAAGCGATATAAGCATTTCCAAACGTTAGATGCTGAAGAATATGAAGATAGCCCTTTAAAAGAATTCTTAGATGGTGAATTATTAAAAATATCTAAACGTAAAGTAGAACGCCATGCAAAAACCGAACAAGCCCCAACAAAGATCGGTCGATTTATTGTAGAAGCTGGGCACGAATTCGATTCCAATCCTCATTATAATTTATTTAATCGTATCCGATTTGCAGAAACGAAAGAGAATTTCAAAGATATGAGCGAACCTCTCGTTTATACATATATCGATACAAGCGCAGTACGTGGTGGTGTATTTTTAGTTGCTCAGGCAAAATTACGTAAATACTTTGACGACCCGTTCGTATTCGTTATGAAGTGTGACTTCGAGCCAAAAGTTGCTTCCATTTCTGATGAAGCAACACTTATTCATAACGTGGAAATGGCAATTACAACAAAAAATATGAAATCCATTCAATACCCATATATGCCGGAAGAAGGCATGGTAGAAGTAGGCGAACTAAAAATACACCAAGCATCACACGCCCGCTACTTTGAGGATTTCTTAAAATTCGTAGAATACGAACGTTCCATGCCTGAAATTATGAAAACACAAGTTATGGATATGGTATATGACCAAATCGAAGATGTATTTGAAGAAGGCACAGAAGAACGCGAGCAATTTGACCAAGCAATGGAAGTATGGGCTGCAAGTCCGAAGCGTGAAATTATGGAACAGTTTTCAACGGAAGAAGTACTGGAAGCCACAGCGCAAATCGTCGAGCATGCCCCTGAGGTTGAACTGAAAGTAAAAGCAGATCATATTTCTGTGAAGGCCTTACTTGCAGATTTCGGGGATCAGATCCATATTGCGAAGGTAAACGATAGGTATGTACTCATGATTGAAGCGGATACACTTACATTTGAGAAGGGATTCTCTCCTATTGAATTTTTGAAGCCAGATGAGTTGCAGGATGTGATTGAAAGGATTGAGAAAAAAGCTTCCAACCCCAATCAATATTAAAAGTTACATTTTGATCGAGCGCTAATTTATAGTGCTCGATTATTTCCACTCACATTTCTATCACCGCGTTACTACAGTATTAAAACCTCCGATTAGAAAAATCACCAACTTAGAAAGATGATGTATGAAGACGAGCTCAAAGTGAGATAACCAAAAATAAAATTTAAAAGCCCACTTATTAATAAGAATAATTATTTCATTCACCTCAAAAAATACTACAATTTCACAAATTAGATTTTGGAAAACTTGTATACATATACTCCTTTTTCTACTAATTAAAGAAATCTAGGTAAAAGGATACGCCTTATAAAAATTATTTCCAACAGCCACCCTAACTTTTGACTATACATCATTCATTTCTTCTAATACGCGTAATTGCTGGTTTCCTTTCTGTACAGCAACAGTAAAATATTCCTGTAAAAGCAAGATTGTATCATCATGAATATAATACCGTTCCATTATATGTTCCCATGTCTTGCTATTATAAAAATCCTCCCAATTAAATTGAACATGCTCTTTTTTCTTTAATTCTTTAAATACCCATCTTTTCATTTTCTTTTTTGCTTTTTCGGTCAATACACCGTTCTTAGCAAGTACGAGCTCTTCATTTCTTTTATATCGCTTATAAATATCCTTTTCCTTTGATACTTTAAGAAAGATATTTACGGTGTTCTTAGCGTCTGCAAAGGCACGGTGCTGTTTGCCTTCCCATTCTAATGCGAATTGCTCCACCGCAAATTTCAAACTTGGTGTATGTATAAATAATTGCTCATATGCTTGAAATACAAATTTTTGCAAATCAAATTTCCTTTCATTCTCTATATTAGGGCATTCTATATTATGTAGTTTACAATCTTGCGCAAGAAATCTATAGTCCTCCTTCCCCCATGTTATAAACATATAGTCACCTCCAGCAAATTGAAGAAATCGCTCCATTACCTTTGGAAACTTTTCTACCCCTTTTAAATCTTTCTTTGTAATTCCCGTTAATTTTGTTGTATGACGAGTCAGAGGTGCTATCGGTTTAACAAGTGAAGAAAATCTCTCAATAATACGCATTGTACTTGCTTCTACCTTAATTGCTCCAATATCAACCACTTCCAATGGATCTTCCGATTTATAAGGCCGAAAATTCCTCTCAACATCAAATACAATATAATATTTAGGTTCATTCAAGTCACATACCTCTTCCTTGTCTAATTATAGTTTTAACTATATAGTCCCCACTGTACCAGTACAAAAAACAAAATTTCTAAAAAAGATTACAGGTTATTTTTTGAATTTTAAGACAAAAACACCCAAAAATTTTTATAAAACTTCAATCCATGTTTTTTCTTTATCTTCGTCAAATTATTTTCAATGATATATACTACAGGATAAAATGGATTAAATCCAACAAAAAAAAGGAGAAGGGAAATCCCTTCTCCTTTTCATTCAATTACTTCTTAACTACGTTAGTAGCTTGTGGTCCACGGTTACCTTGTTCTACTTCGAAAGTAACTTCTTGACCTTCTTCTAAAGTTTTGAATCCTTCGCCTTGGATAGCTGAGAAATGAACGAATACGTCTTCTCCGCCTTCAACTTCGATGAATCCGAAACCTTTTTCTGAGTTAAACCATTTTACTTTACCGTTTTGCATGAAAAAATCCTCCTACAATGTACCTATATGTACATATTCATTTTCGACCACTTTACAAAATAATAAGGACATTAAAAAACTGCAACCTCAGAGGAGATTTAACATTGCTATCCTCCTCTGAAGTTACAGCTCATTTAAATCTCTATATTATTAAAAGTAAAATGGTTTATAATTACTATATCATATCAATATAATAAAAGTAAAGCTGAATTCCTTATTTTTTTTGTAGATCTTACACAATGCTTTTCTCCCAGTGCATCACTTTCGATTTTCCAGCCCCTGCTACAACATAATTTTCCCTTTCATTAACAATTCGCTGGCTATGTCCTTTGATTGATCCACACACCATAATTAACCCCTCTCTCTATTTGTATAAAAAAAGCACGACTGACTATTCTTGTCACTCGTGCTTTTTTCTTATTTTTTAAAAATGCCAAATGGCTTTCCTACTGGTAATACAACTTTTCCGAAATGTGTATTTAATACAGCTGCTGCTGAACCATAGAAAGATAGTAATGAAATACATAGTTCAGAATACGCTGCTAAGCTATGCATAGCATGTGGCATAACACCTAAAGTACTAAATGAAAGACCAATAAATAAGAAATCAATAAGTACAAAAATCATAAATAATACTTTATGTGTTTCCATTGCTCCAATTGTCATAAAAATCGTAAAGATTAAATATCCAATGAAGGCTACTCCAAGTTGTTTTGGATCTACAGCTTGTGCTAATTTTTCACCGAATACACCTAATTGAATTAACCAAGACGTTCCAACGCCTAGCCAAAACAGACCATATGCACCAAATGCAGTTGTACCGAACGTATTATTATGCTTTGCATCGTGAACGCAAGCAAAAAGTTGTGCAAATCCTCCTAAAAAGATTGCCCATGGCAATACAAATGCAACACCATCCGTTAATCCTAATTTTTGTGATGATGCTACAAGTGTTACCATTGCTAATCCAAATAGACCAATTCCAGATGGATCCGCTGTTGTCATTTTTACATGATGTGTAGTTTGATTACTCATAAAAAACCTCCTGATTTTGAACACATACTTGAATACAATACTGAATTCAGAAGGCCATGTCAATGGTTTTTATTGTATGTCGTCAGACTTCATACTTTTGTAGCGATGCACGATCATTTCCGCTACTTCATACGGCTTGATATTTAGATGTAATAGCTCTTTTATAGGGATCCAAACCGGAATATATTGGCCTCTATCAATCCTTGTAAATTCTTCACCTTTTCCTGAACCAAAAAGACCTCCAATGATACGGGCTTCATAAAAATACTGCGTACCTTTATACTCATACTTCGTAACAAGCTTTTGAATTTCAACGTGCACGCCCAGCTCTTCATAAACCTCACGTATTGTCGCTTCTTTAGGTGTTTCATTTTCTTCAATTCCCCCACCTGGAAATACAAAATACACTTCATTGTTTCGAATACGTTTTATTAGAACAATTTGTTCCTTCTGTATAATGAGAGCTGCACCTCGATTTCGGATCACGCTATCACCTCAACCCCAATCGCAACTGTCCCCCATTTTTGCTCTTGTTCTTTTGTATATATTTCATATGTACTTGTTAGCATCTCTTCTAAACTCCAATTTGCACAGTCCATCAACTCTTTATCAATATCCTTATACATTTCTTGAAATGTTTTATAACATTTCAATTCCGTTACCTTTACACGAATTGTTTCTTTTGTTGTTAAATTTATAAATTCGATTTCATCATCTTTTTGTATATTCTGACGTTTTTTGTCATATAAACGTACTTCAAATACCTTTTTTCCAGATTGAATAGATTGAAACGGCTCATCATATAGCCCCATTTTATGTTGCACTCTTCATCACCCTGCTTCATTATATCATGTAACCCTTCTTCGTTTTTTTGATTTTTCCGTCATTACACTCCTCCCCTTTCTATTGTGGTGAAGGAAATATCACACCATATACAAAACATTCATAAACTCTCCAATATATTTGTGATTCTAATCACTCCGACCTCCTTCCTAAACCATTATGCTAAAAACATCCAAATGAACAGAGGAGTGTTTGATATGACTATACCTTTTACAAAAACATCTATTGTTGGTGAAATAGTTACTACTTTTCCACAAGCAAGTGATTTATTTAAAAAACATCGCATTGATTTTTGTTGTGGCGGGGACAAAACAATCGAAGTAGCGACACAAACAAAAGAAATTTCCCCTGATGAACTTTTAAAAATATTGAATGAACAATACACTTTATATCAGTCAAAAAATAATGAATCTATAAACTGGAGTGAAGTTAATTTTTCAACACTAATTGACCACATTATCCAAAAACATCATCGCTATATTCAAGAAGAATTACCGCAACTAAGTCCATATGTAACAAAAGTATTTCGCGTACATGGTCAAACAGGGTCTCACTTAAGTGCCGTTCACCGACTTTTCCATGAGTTAAAATTAGAACTGGAACAACATATAATCAAAGAAGAAACTCTTGTATTTCCACTTATCAAAAAATACGAACAAAACCCAACTCAAGAAAATTTAGTTTTGGCAATCGAAAAGCTTGAAGAATTAGAACAAGAGCATGATGGAGCTGGCGATCTTATAAAAGAATTACGAATTATTACAAATGACTTTACTCCTCCAGAGCATGCATGTCGCACATATCGCATGGTCTATAATCGTCTAGAGGATTTTGAATCCGATTTATTCCAACACGTACATCTTGAAAACAACATTTTATTCAAGCGATTACTTGCTATCCGCTAAAGCCAATAAGCAGCGAGGATTATTTTCCGCTGCTTATTTTTTCTTTAACTCCAACTATAATCTGCTACTAATTACTTCATTTATAAAAAAAATCCTCTATACTTTATAAATAGATTATGTACACCACATAATTAAAAAATCCCTATACATATGAGAGGAGTTCAATATACTATGAGATATGTTATTGTAACAGGTACTTCACAAGGATTAGGCGAGGCTATCGCTACACAACTACTAGAGGAAAATACACAACTTATTTGTATTTCTAGAGGACAAAATGAAAAACTTCTTGAAAAAGCAAAACAAAAAGGTATTTCTTTCACATTTCACGCAATCGATCTCCAAGATGTACATCATTTAGAAACTCATTTCGAAACAATCTTTTCATCTATCGAAGAAAAAAGCGTCTCTTCTATCCATTTGATTAATAACGCCGGTACACTTACACCAATAAAGCCGATTGAAAGATCTGAGAGTGAACTTTTGATCACAAATGTACACATTAATTTAATCGCACCGATGATTCTTACTTCATCATTTATGAAACATACGAAAAATTGGAAAGTCGACAAACGTGTTATCAATATCTCCTCAGGTGCTGGACAAAAACCTTACTTTGGATGGGGTGCTTATTGTACAACGAAAGCTGGTTTGAACATGTTTACACAATGCATCGCTACAGAGGAAGCTGAAAAAGAATATCCTGTTAAAACCATTGCCTTTGCACCAGGTGTTGTGGATACAAATATGCAACAGCAAATTCGCCAAACAGAAAAAGAAGATTTTACTAACTTAGATCGATTTATCGCTTTAAAAGAAGAAGGAAAATTACTTTCTCCTGAATATGTTGCAAAAGCTGTTGTTCATCTTCTAGAAACTCAAGATTTTAAGCAAGGTGGAATAATTCGGATTGATGAAAATTAGTTTCATAGCAAAAGGCTCGCTTGTATGCGAGCCCTTCATTACATCGGTTCTAAAAATATTAATACAGATTCCATTATCAGTTCATATCCTATCTCTTGATAAATCTTATTTGAAGTCGGATTCGCTAAGTCCGTATATAAAGTAGTTGTTTTATAGCCTCTTTCTAACATATGTTGACTAAGAGCAGCTACACAATTAGAAGCATACCCTTTTTTACGTTCGTCTTTCGGTGTATATACAAAATTTACTGTAATATTACTCTTAGTTGGTCTTGTAATTGCAGCTACCGAAACCAATCTTCCATCCACTTCCCACCCAAACAATCGATTTGTACTTACTAATGTATTTGCAGTTTGTTTGGCTTTTTCTTCCGTAGTAGGTAATTGAACGTCTTCACAAAATTGGTACACCCACTTTTCAATAGATGGTAATTCACTGCTATTTATTTGGCAGAAAACACCATGCGCATCCCATTTTTTCTTTACTTTTTTTAATTCATACACACCTTGATTCATACGAATAGAAAGCTTCTTTTGTTCTAGTTGTGCAATCTCTTCCGCTAATTGTTTCACCACTCTTTTTTCACCAATCAATCCAGGTATATCTGGATACACCTTTGTTAATCGTTTCGCTATTTCCTGTATAGTCTCCCCCGAAACTTCGGATTTAGCAACAATCATTTTCTGCTCCTCGGTTTGAAAAAATATGAGAGCAATTTTTTCATTTTGCTTTGCCACTGCCATAAACAACGGATTCTCCGTGAACTGTAACACACCTAATAATAAATTATTCTCTTGTTCATTCCTTTCTAAAATAGGAGTAACTTCCTCCTTAAAACAAGAAACTTCCTTATATATCTGTAATTGAATCATTGACAATCTCTTCCTTCTATTTATATTTAAATAGAATATTAGCGACTAATTCACTAAATCCTGCTTTTATGATTCAATAATATTCAAGACTTTCTCCATCACTTCTTTTTCAGCTTGTAGCATCCGTTGTTTTTCTTTGTCAAATTTAATTTCTTCTTTCTTAAAATCCTCTTTCCTCTTTCGAATCATGCGTATCATTTCCGTTTTACTCGGCCCACCGTATACAGTTCGTTTTTTAACAAATGCTTCAGGTGATATAATGTCATCCCATTCTTTTTCTGAAAGCGTTACATGAAAGTTGTCTTGTAGGTACATATTGATTTCAGAAAAATTTAGTTCATACAACTCTTTTTGTTGCTGTATAGACATTTTGGCAATATAACTTGCAGCATGATGAGCGCGCCGAAAAGGAATCTTATAATTTTTGGTTAATGTTTCTGCCAGATCTGTTATCGTAATCGCATGTTTAAACGATCGATTTCTTAAAACTTCATCTTCCACCTTCATTGTTTGAATCACTGCATTCATTATACAAAATACACGAATTGCTTTTTCAATTCCTTCATATAAATAAGGTTGCAAATCATCCTCTGTATCTACAATGTCTCCAAATGGTGTATTATGAATCATTTGAAATACAGTGAAGGTTTCTCCAAGTACACCGCTAACAAGAGCACGAGCATGTTCAATAGAAACAGGGTTCCGTTTTTGTGGCATTATACTGCTAATTTGTACATACGGACTTGCAACAGTAATCCCATTGTATTCTTTTGTTGCTAGTAGTAAGAAGTCATGGAGCCATCGACTGCTATTTGTCATTGCCACCATAATTGTCGCACTTGTCTCTAATAAATAATCTGCGCTCGCAATAGCGTCATATGAATTTTCAATAACACTTGAAAAACCGAGCAACTTTGCAACTTGCTGTCTATTTATAGGAAAGCTTGTAGTAGATAGAGCAGCTGCTCCTAAAGGAGATTGATTGACAAGATGATATAGGTTCCAAACTCTCTCTAAGTCCCGCTGCATCGTATCATATATCGCTAACATATAGTGACCAAATGTTGTTGGTTGCGCGGGTTGTGTGTGCGTATAAGCCGGCATGATTGTTTCTATATGTTCGTTTGCCACTTCTAACATACTTTCTTGTAAAAGAAGAAAATGCTCTATATACCGTAATAAATAGCGGCGCAAACTCATTCGATACATCGCGACTCCCATATCATTTCGACTCCTGCCGATATGCATATTACTTACAAAATTATGATTCGCTTCTTGCTCAATTAAATGTTCTACTAAAAAAAAGAGATCTTCATGTTCCTGCTCATACAATAATTGACTCTTTGGGATTTGCGCCACTTTCTCTAACGCTGTTAAAATAACTTTTGCATCTTCTCGCCTCATTAATTTTTGTTCCACAAGCATGATAATATGAGCCCGATGAATCATAAACATCTCTTGCAATAAATAATCTCGCTGAAATTGAAACACATGCTGTAACACACAGTTTGCATAGGTTTTTCCAGGGAAATTAGCGCCTTCACTCTTTATAAATTCTTCGTTACCCTGTTTCATCACTTTTTCCCCTTTCGCCCAGTTATTTACTAATCATCATACCCAGAGCTTCTGAAAAGGTGCTTGTATGAAGTGAAACTTTCATTAACTGAACAAAAATAACCCCGGTGCTTCACGCATCGGGGTTATTTAATAACAGTTGCATCATATTTTTCATTTTGTAACACTTGGAAATGTAGATTTCGCAAGTGCTTACGAAGCTCTACACTATCATCTTCATTCAATTGGTTTGCTAAAAACACTATTTCTGTACAATTCCCAAGTTTATCAGTGGCATAAACCGCTTTTGCTAATGTCCACGGCGTATACCCATTTTTTTGCCCAGCATGTCTAAATGACTTACGGTACTTTTTTGCTTTCATGTCCGTTTCAACAAGATTCGCCCACTCTTTTTCTTCAGCATCTGTAAAACCTTTTTTATGATTCGCTTTTTCCAAAAGCACCATATAATCATTTGCGGATGCAGCTGGCAACTTGTCTGACCATATTTTTTCATATTTCTCTTCTAAATATAGCGGAATTTCTTTTTGTAATAACGGCCCTTTCTCTTTTAAGCGTTCATGTATTAACACAGCATAACGACGGTATTCTTCTGGGGGCATTTCTTTTAACTTTTTCTCTAATTTAGATTTTGGAATATGCAATTCCTTATGCAAATATCCTGGAATATATAAAGAAGAAACAATAGGAAATAACGGTTGATGCGAAGGAAGTGATAAGTTTTGTAAATTTTGATTAATATGATCTAATCCAAGTTGATCCATTAAATACTCTGTATTGGCATTAGAACTAAACTTTATCATGCCTTTTGCAACTTCCTCTAAAGAAACTGCATTTCCATCCATTTTACCAGTTCTTATTAAATACTTTTGCCAACGATCCTGTGCACCACCATCTGTATTTGGAATATAGTAACGATTTACATCATCAATCGACACATAACTATTTGGATCAATTCTCCCATCTACAACTTGTTTCGTAAATTCAATTGCGACAATTAGCTTCATCGTGCTCGCAACCGGTAACACAACATTTGGATTAACAGAATAAACAACTTTATCATTTCGTTTTATAAGTAAGGCACTATTTTTTTCATCTTTATGTTCTTCAACAAATGAAGCAATAAATTGAGCATCATCATTATTAGAACTCCAAACTTTTTTCACTAAAAAGTTACCGGATATAAGCACTATGAATACACCAATGATTCCCGCACATATTATAACTTTTCTCAAGTGAATTCCCTCTCCCAATTCATATCTTTTATCTTTTATCTTTTATCTGTTATATATAGTTATACACAAAATAATAGAGACGATTATCTAAATAATCGTCTCTATTATTTTAACTTGTAATCTTATATTATGTCTATGTCATAATTCGAACAAAATTTTCAACAAATTTCTTATAATTTAATTTCCACCCAATTCTTACCCAATTTTTAAGTGCTTTTGCATCAGGTTGTGGCCTGAAGTCAGCAATACTTTCACCTTTTGCACTACCTTCTAAATCAACTTCTACTTTCCGATATACATATTCAATCATTGAAGGATTTACAACTGCCATTATCGTAAGCACATCATGAATGGGACTTCCTGTAATTTTCGGATTTATTTTCTTATATGCTTTATAATAATATTGAAATATAGGTTCAATTAATTTGTTAAATGCAGTTTGTGAATGTTTTTTTATATATTGCACAGTTTCAGGTGTAACGATTGATTCACTTGTAACATTTAGAGGGATTAATGTTACGTTTTTTGCATACTGCATGACTAAATTTGCAGCAAGTGCATCACCATGAAAATTCGCCTCCGCTACAGGGGTAACATTCCCTGGAATAAGGAAAGCACCGCCCATACAGTAATATTCTTTTACATTTTGCATTATATCTTTCCCTAATATAAACGCCGTTGCTAAACTTGTTGATCTCCCTGTATCCACAATAATAATTTCTTTTTTATAACGCTGAATTATGTCAAAGATCGCACAAAACGATTTGATATTTGGTTGAATCGTTTTCGGAGGGCGAATTGGTCCTAATCCTTCCGCTCCATGAATTTCCGGATAATATGTTGTAAATTCACCCGACAATGGCATTTTTGCTCCATTTATAATAGGTATATCTTCTCTACCTGCTAATTGCATTAAATACGCTGCATTACTCGTTGCTTGTTCTTGTGTTACATTTCCATATCCAGTTACAATCCCAACAATTTCAATCTCAGGATGTAACAGCCCATACATAATGGCTAAAGAATCATCAATCCCAGGATCCCCTAAAAAAAGTACCTTTTTCATAGGCTTCAACTCCATCCCATCAATTGTTACTACTTTATGAATAACCAAAAGGATGCAGAATAAAAAACTTCATTTTCATCATAACGTAAAACTTAAATCATCTCCTACTAATCAGGCTTTTACATGCATTCTGGTCCCTAGCCTAAATTCTTATCTTGTACTGAATTTTGAGGTGAAGTCTTACGGCTCACGAATAGCCGAATAAAAAACCACAGTGCTTTTCACCTTTGAAAGCACTGTGGTTTTGTTTTACTATTTCTATTCTTTTTTCACAGTCAATACACTACCAATTATATAAGCAATAAAAGCAAAACAAATCGGAAAGACTACTGTATGTATATGGAACGGATTTGGGAACCAAAGATGGATGACTACATAAGATCCTACTCCAACTATTATGGATGCAAGCGCACCACATGCATTCCCTCTTTTCCAATATAATCCTAAAACAATTGGCCAAATAAATGCTGCTTCTAAGCCACCAAAAGAAAATAAATTTAACCAAATTAAGAAATCTGGTGGTTTAATAGCTGCTACGTACACAAGTAAACCAACGATTCCAGTAATCCACAAGCTTCCTTTTTTGATAGCCGTATCAGTAGCCTTTTCATTGATGTAGTTCACATATATATCTTTAATAATTGATGAACTTACAAGTAATAAAAGTGAATTTACAGTTGACATAATGGCAGCCATTGGGGCTGCCAAAAAGACTCCAGCAAGCCAAGGTGGCAATACTTCCATTGCAAGAAGCGGCATCACTTTATCTGGTACCGTTACACCTGGAAGCACCACGCGTGCAAACACACCCGTTAAATGCATACCAATCATAATTGTACCGACAACAATTGTTCCGATAATTAAAGCTTGATGCATTGCTTTTGAATTTTTATAAGACATCGCGCGCACGCTAATTTGTGGTAATCCAACCACACCAACACCGATTAATATCCAAAATGATGTCACATACGTTTTCGTTAAACTACCATCCGCTCCAAACGGCGTAATTAAATTCGGATTAATTTGAACGAGTTCCTGCATAATCTTTTCAATTCCGCCACCAGCAATCACCGTTGCAATTAAAATAATTGTCGTTCCCGCCAACATAATAATGCCAAGCAATGTGTCAGATAAAGCGACTGCACGGAATCCACCAATTAAAACGTATATAAGTACGGAAAATGTAAAAAGAAATAAAGACGCTGTATACGAAAGACCTGTTAACGATTCAATTAACCTTCCGCCTCCAACCCACTGAGCAACTGTTGCTGAAAATAAAAAGATAATAATACATAGTGCTGAAAGAATGACCACTGCTTTATGATTATATCTTCCTTTTAAGTAGTCAATAAGTGTAATTGCCTCCATCTTTCTTGCAATGATTGCAAATTTTTTACCAATTACCGTCAAGACGATGTAACCCGTTACAACCTGGATTGCCGACAATAATACCCATCCAAGTCCCATATTATATGCAATTCCAGGTCCCCCAATAAAACTACTCGCACTACCGTACGTAGCAATCATTGTCATAGCTAATAATAAGCCGCCTAGCTCACGTCCTCCAAGAAAGTATTCTTGTAAAAATTTATTATGAGCCGTTGCTTGCACACGCCTTGATGCATATACACCAATTAAAAATACAACGATAAAAGAAATTATCATTGGAATTATTACGTACCAATTCATTCATCATTCCTCACTTTTTTCTTCCTCATCGAGCGAAATATCTTGAAATGCAAAACGCACGATTAAAATAAGAAGTATAACTACTACAACAAAACCGACTATACAACTATAAAAAAACCATGCTGGAAAACCTAATACATATGTATATTCACTTGGATCCTTACTACCAAGCCCATAAGCAAACCCATACCATATTATAAAATTAATAAAAGCAAGTCCAAGACCCATTAACGCTTCTTTATGGGCAATTCGAAAGCGTGGATCATCATGATAATCCTTCATTTTCTCCCTCCTCTCACGATGTATTATTGTAACATTGTTCTTCTAGTTTTTCCTAATAGAAAAGAAAAATTAGAGGGATTTTTTTAAGATACAGTAGCAAGTCCGGTATTACATACTTTTTACAATTGTAACGAAAATGAAATTTGAATTTTCAATCTTCTTTATTTATGATTTAAATTAGAGGTCTTTCAACTAGTTTTTCACAACCCTATTGCAGGAATAAACGCCGTCTCGCACTGCGTTTACACTATATTTCCAAGGGGGTTATACAATGAGTCAATTAGCTGTAAATCTTCATGAAAAAGTAGAGCAGTTTCTTCAAGGAACAAAAAAATTATATGTGAATGGAGCATTCGTCGAAAGCGCTTCCGGTAAAACATTTAAAACTCCTAACCCAGCAACTGGCGAAACACTTGCAATCGTTTCGGAAGCTGGTCGAGAAGATATTCATAAAGCAGTAATCGCTGCTAGGATTGCATTTGATGAAGGACCTTGGTCCCGGATGAGTAGCGCCGAGCGCAGCCGTCTTATGTACAAACTTGCAGATTTAATGGAAGAACATGCAGAGGAACTGGCACAACTTGAAACATTAGATAACGGAAAACCAATCCGTGAGACGTTGGCAGCAGATATTCCTCTTGCGATTGAACATATGCGTTATTACGCTGGCTGGGCTACAAAAATTGTCGGTCAAACTATTCCAGTTTCCGGTGAATATTTTAACTACACGCGCCATGAAGCAGTTGGTGTTGTTGGACAAATTATCCCATGGAACTTCCCTCTCCTAATGGCAATGTGGAAAATGGGTGCTGCCCTTGCGACTGGTTGTACAATTGTACTAAAGCCAGCAGAGCAAACACCTCTTTCTGCTCTATACTTAGCTGAATTATTTGAAGAAGCTGGTTTCCCAAAAGGTGTTGTCAACATCGTACCAGGATTTGGCGAAACAGCTGGACAAGCGCTTGTGAATCACCCTCTCGTTGATAAAATCGCATTTACAGGTTCGACTCCTGTTGGTAAACAAATCATGAGACAAGCTTCTGAAACACTAAAACGAGTTACATTAGAACTTGGTGGTAAATCACCAAATATTATTTTGCCAGATGCTGATTTATCTCGTGCAATCCCAGGTGCACTTTCTGGCGTTATGTTTAACCAAGGACAAGTGTGCTGCGCTGGATCACGTTTATTTATTCCAAAGAAAATGTATGACAATGTTATGGCTGACCTTGTTCTGTATTCGAAAAAATTAACACAAGGTGCAGGTCTAGATCCTCAAACAACCATTGGGCCTCTTGTTTCAGAAGAACAACAAAAACGCGTTATGGGATACATTGAAAAAGGTATTGAAGAAGGTGCAGAAGTACTTTGTGGTGGAAACAAACCATACGAACAAGGCTATTTCGTCGCTCCAACTGTATTTGCAGACGTGAATGATGAAATGACAATTGCAAAAGAAGAAATTTTCGGCCCTGTCATCTCCGCATTGCCGTTTGATGATATTGATGAAGTAATTGAACGTGCAAATAAATCATCATTTGGTCTAGCTGCTGGTGTATGGACAGAAAATGTAAAACATGCACACTATATCGCAAGCAAAGTCCGCGCTGGTACTGTATGGGTAAACTGTTATAACGTATTTGATGCAGCTTCTCCATTTGGTGGATTTAAGCAATCTGGTCTTGGCCGTGAAATGGGATCCTATGCATTAAATAACTATACAGAAGTGAAGAGTGTTTGGGTGAATCTGAACTAACGAAAAGAGCCTGACTCATGCAGTCAGGCTCTTTTCCCATTAAACTTGTAATCCACCACTCACATTTAATACCTCGCCTGTAATATAAGACGCATACTCTGAAGCTAAAAAAGCCGCTGTATTTGCGATATCTTGTGGCGTTCCAATTCTTCCAACTGGAATTGCACCAACCATCTTCTCTTTCACTTTATCTGGTATGGTTTTTGTCATACTTGTATCCATAAAACCGGGACAAATGGCATTACAAGTAATACCAAATCCACCCACTTCTTTCGCTGCCGTTTTTGTTAATCCAATGACACCTGCTTTCGTTGCGGCATAATTTGCCTGCCCAATATTCCCTTCTCTACTAATTGAAGAGATATTGATGATACGTCCAAATTGTTGCTGCCTCATATAAAGAAGTGCTGGTTGCATACAATAAAATACACCCGTTAAATTCACCTGCAACACTTGCTCCCAAGCTGATTTCTCCATTTTATGTAACATCGCATCTCTTGTAATTCCAGCGTTATTCACTAAAATATGTAACCCGCCGAATGTTTGAACCGCATATTCAATTAATGATTTCGCCTCATTTTGATTACTTACATCACAAGGATATAAACTCACTTCATACCCTTGTTCCAAAAATTCATTTATTGTTTCCTTTAATTTCTCTTCGTTTACATCGCTAATTAATACCTTTGCTCCAAGCTTTGCAAACGTACGAGCAATCTCCTTACCTATCCCTTGTGCTGCCCCTGTTATAACCGCTGTTCTCCCATTTAAAAAGTCCATTATTCTCCCCCATTTCTATCGCTTATACTGTATATTTCGGCTTTCCCTTTTCCAAATCCTTTTTGTATAAAAAAGTCTATTTGTGTCAAACTAAACTTGCAACATAGCATAAACACAAGGAGATTGTGTCGAATGAACAAAAAGGATTTAAAGCGAAAAATAGCCTCTGATGGCATTGATGTCGAGTTCTCACGTGAGCTCGCTGACCAAGATGACTTAGAAGCAAACGCTCGTGCAGATGCCGCCGATGCACGTCAAAAACACCAATCAACAAAAAAATAAGGTGTGATTCATTACCTTGTTCTTTTCAATTGGAACCTACTACCAACAAAAATAAACCGAGACAAATTCTCGGTTTATTTTCTATATTTTTTTATATAGTGAGCAAAAGTAAGAAGGGGAAATATATAATGATAGCTATGATAGTGAATGTAAAATCCACCTGATAGCCCTAAGCCTGTAGGATAATCTTGATTCTCCATTGATTGTGTAAGTAAATAAGAAATCCCTTTTCGAATGGTTGGTGTTTCTATATCGTAATAAGCAATAAGCGCATCGAGTGCCCATGCTGTTTGTGATGGTGTACTAAAAGGTAACGAAATAAATTGCCTTTCTATACTACTTCTGCAAGACTCGCCCCAACCTCCATCTCTATGTTGAATATTCTCTAACCACGCGACTGCTTTTTGCAAAGCTGTGTGATTAGGCGAGACTCCTATAGCACGTAAACCTGTCAGAGCTGCCCAAGTACCATATATGTAACACACTCCCCATTTTCCATACCACGATCCATTTTTCTCCTGTGCATTGATTAGCCATCTTATTGCTCGATTTCTTCGTTCACCTTGTAATTCATGTGACGCATACCTTCCAAAAAACTCCAATACCCGCCCTGTAATATCTGATGTAGATGGATCTGTAAGCATATCGTTTGCATTTTCAAGAGGAAAATGCGTCAGTAAATGATTGGTTACACCCTTTTCAAAAGCCGCCCAGCCCCCATCAATATTTTGCAATCCTCTCACCCATTGGATTCCTTTCTTCCACGCTCCTTCTACTTTTGGATTCCCTCTCCTACTTCGTGCTAACGCTCTAAGTACAGCTGTTGTATCATCATTATCCGGAATTGTCGTATTTATATCTGAAAATCCCCATCCCCCAGCTTCAAGTGATGGAGCATGTACACTCCAATCTTTTTTCTCTTTATGTTGTTTTTGCAGTAAATAACCTGTTGCTGTTTGAATCATTTTGTTGTCATGCGTTACACCCGCTTCTTGCAACGAATAGCTTAATAAAGCCGTATCCCACACTGTAGATGGTGAATTTTGAAGATGTAATCCCTTATCCATATTCCATATATAAGATTTCACTCCTAATACTGCCTTTGAAATAAGCGGCGACTGAATTGAATGCCCAAGTGCAAGTAGCGCATAAATCATGTAAAATGTAGCACTCGCATAACTGTATAATGTTCCATTTTCATCAATCCGCTCAATCATAAAACGCTCTGCTTCCCTGTCCCCTTTATGATGCAAAGATAAGGGGTATGATAAAAACTTCTTCACATCTCTAATTAGCGTTTGAAACAGCGGTGAACGTTCTTCTCGGAACCACTGCGTCTTACTCACTCCTGAAATATGATCTAAATTAGGAAGTATTGTGCTTGACACAGTAAATCGCTTATTCATGCAAATCATCGCTGGAATTAAGTGAATACGAGCCGAACTACTTAGCTCAAATATACTGAGTGGGGAATCTTCGGGTAAAAATAAAATCGGTGTTGGAAAGTGAAACAACGAAGGATATTCATATCCACCATGAAGCGCTAATAAAAATTTTGTCATAAAGTGAGCGTGTGTAATCCCACCTCGTTCACGAATAAATACTTCTGCACGTTTCATATTTATATCTTCTTTCGTGTATCTTCTAGAAGCGAGTAAAGCCGCATATGCCTGAATTGTAGCGGATAAGTTACCGACAGATTCGTCTTCGTATAACTTCCAAGTTCCTTCATTTGTTTGAAGAGATGCCAGTCTTGCAACAAACGGCTCTATTTCTTGATCTTGACCTAATAATTTAAGCAAAAAAATCATATGGCAATCTGTTAATGGAGAACCTTCAAAACAAAATCGCCATGTTCCGTCTTGATGCTGCATCGTTTGCAGTGCAGTAATTTTTCGATTGACTTCCTCTCGCACTTTTTCATATAATAACACTCTTTTCACCCACCCTTTCTAAATCCGTATACGATATTCCACTTTACAAAAAATTATGTATAAATAAATAAAAGCAGAACATATAAAAATACATGTTCTGCTCATAAACAATATCCAATTGCAACTACAATACCTAATATAGCTCCCACCACAACTTGATATGGTGTATGTCCGACAAGCTCATTTAATTTCTTATATTCTGTTTGTCTACCGTGAAAAAAATCATTTAAAATCTTCGCCTGTTTACTTACCGCAAGTCTTACCCCAGATGCATCATACATTACAATAATTGCAAAAATAGCGGCCACTGCAAATACCGCACTCGTTACACCTTCCACCATCCCAACACCTGTCGCTAATGCAGTAACTGTTGAAGAATGAGAGCTTGGCATTCCTCCAGAAGCAAAGAATTGTGCGAAATCAAATTCTCCCGCCTTGATTAATTTAAAAATGACTTTCGCTAGTTGCGCCAAAAACCAAGCGAGTACAGCTGCCATCAGCGGATCGTTATGTAAAAT
The DNA here is from genome assembly GCF_000482345.1 of Bacillus sp. UNC437CL72CviS29. Classification (NCBI taxonomy): domain Bacteria; kingdom Bacillati; phylum Bacillota; class Bacilli; order Caryophanales; family Bacillaceae; genus Bacillus; species Bacillus sp. UNC437CL72CviS29. Next base: position 131,127 of record NZ_AXVB01000009.1, read on the forward strand.
TGTTTCCATTTTTCCAGCTCCCTACTTGCAGTAATGGAAATTCTATACTTATAAGTATAAAGAAAAAAGCGTAGAAAATACTACGCTTTATGATACTTTTGCTGATTTATTTTTAAGAAACTTCGGTTGCTTTTCCAATAAAAACTTTGTTTTAGCGACCGAAAATATGAAAAGTGCAATCCAAATAAAGAAAAATGCCGTCATATGTGCCGATGTAAAATGCTCATGGAACACAAAAACCCCTAAAATAAGATTAATGGTTGGTGCAATATATTGTAAAAACCCAATCATATATAGTGGAATAAGTTGTGCTCCTTTGGCAAAATAAAAAAGAGGTAATGCAGTAACAACCCCTGCTCCCATTAAAAGTAACGTTGAAGTAGACGAAATAGAACCAAACGAACCAAAACCATGGTCACCAATCATAACTAAATAAATGACTGCAAGAGGCGTCACAATCATTGTTTCCATCGTAAGTCCTATCATTGCATCATAATTCAGTAACTTCTTTGTTAATCCATATAATCCAAATGTAAACGCAAGTGAAAGGGCAATCCATGGAATTGAACCGTATCGGAACGCTAAAATAATAACACCTATTCCCGCCAAACCAACTGCAACATATTGCCAAAAGTTAAGTTTTTCTTTCAAAACAACTGTACCAAGTAAAATACTTACAAGAGGATTAATATAATAACCAAGACTTGCTTCAATGATATGATTTTGATTCACAGCCCATATGTACACAAACCAATTCCCACTAATTAAAATAGAAGCAATCGTTAATGATGTTAATAATTTAGGTCGTTTAAAAAGACTCACAAGCTCGCTCAGAAATTGCCCCATTCGCTTTGATACTCCTAAAATTAATAACATAAAAACAAATGCCCAAACAATGCGATGCGCTAATATTTCTTCTGCAGGAACTTCCCCCACCCATTTCCAGTAAATGGGGAGAACTCCCCACATCATATAAGCACCCGTCGCATATAAAATCCCTTTCTTTTGCAGTGCTTTTTGACTCTCCATCTTCCCTTTTCTCCTCTTCTTTTTTCTCTTCATTATAAGGTGTAGCTTTAAACCTTTACAAATATTCTCTCCCTATCTTTTTCGACAATATAATTCCCTTTTCAAACAACTTACTTATCATTTATATATACATGCTTTAGAACCTAGTAAAAACAGCTAAACTCCTTTTAAAAACCTAATTGGTATCACCTCAACCTAAATCAGCCATATAGCATATGAGGTTATAGCAACAAAAAGCGGTATACCAATTTTAAATTTATTTTTATGAGTTTTATGGTGAAAAACATACATTCCAATCCACGTTCCGATTGCTCCCCCTGCTGCAGACACTAAAAACAATGTACTTTCAGAGGTACGCCATTGTTTTTTCACAGCCTTACGTTTATCAAGCCCCATCATCGAAAAAGCAATGACACTCATACACAATATATACATACATTTTACGAACATTATTAATTCTCACTTCACTATCTTTTTTAATTTAATTCTTTGTACAATAATAGATTTTTTATTTATATACAAATAAAAATCGCTGTAGACAGTAAAGAATTACTTGTAAACAAGCTATCTTTTCAGCCTACAGCTGCTATTTCAATTATTTATCCCACTATTCGCAGGAAGTAAAGCTAAATTGATGAGGGCTAACACCCCATACACTTTATGCCCCATTTCCCCTTACATTACTATGCTTTTTAGCATACACAAAATAAACCAAAATACCTATTATAATCCAAACCATAAAACTGATTAAAGTTACTTTAGAAAGATTTAAAGCTAAATACATACAACTGATTATTGACATTATCGGTAAAAAAGGAACCAATGGTGCACGAAATGGCCTTTCAATATTTGGGTGTGTTTTACGGAGTACAATTACCGCAATACATACAAATATAAAAGCTGTTATCGTTCCCACATTTACTAAATTCGCCAATAAATTCAAATCTACAAGCCCCGCTAAAAGTGCTGCGAGAACCCCTGTAATCCACGTATTAAGAAATGGTGTTTGAAAACGTTTATGTACACTTGAAAGCTTTTTTGGAAGTAATCCATCACGACTCATTGAGTAAGATACCCGTACAAAAGCAAACATAGCTACCAAAAGAACAGTAGTTAAACCAGCAATGGCTCCTACTGATAACAAACCTGCAATTTTATCCTGTCCTACAACACGCAACGCATAGGCAACTGGATCAGCTACATTCAATTCAGTAAATGGTACCATTCCTGTTAAAATAAATGAAACACCAATATAAAGAATTGTACAAATACATAACGATACAAGAAGACCAATCGGAACATTGCGCTGTGGGCGTTTCACTTCTTCAGCTGCTGTAGCAACTGCATCAAATCCTAAAAAAGCAAAAAATACAGTAGCTGCTCCTCCAATAACACCATGAAACCCAAACGGAAGAAATGGTTGCCAATTCTCTGGTTTTACATACTGTCCACCTACAATAATAAATCCTACAATAACTGCAAGCTTAATAATAACCATTATATTGTTAATGCGTGCACTTTCTTTCGCACCACGACTTAACAAAAATGTAACAACTAAAATAATACAAACTGCAGGTAAATCAATGATTCCACCTTTCCCCATGCCCGGTGCCGAGGCAACAAGAGTAGGGATTTTAATATGAAATCCTAGAAGTAATGATTGAAAATAAGCGGACCACCCAGCTGCTACTGCAGAGGTCGCTAATAAATACTCTAACATGACACACCACCCAACTATAAAAGCAAAAATTTCTCCTAATGTAATATATGTATAAGAATATACACTACCGGATACTGGAACAGTAGAAGCAAATTCAGCATAACAAAATGCCACACAGGCACAAACAAGTGCAGCCAATACAAAAGATAGAACAATTGCTGGGCCAGCATGTTTCGCTGCCACAATACCCGTTAATACAAAAATACCAGTTCCAATAATTGCCCCGATTCCTAAAAGAGTTAAATCAAATGCTCCTAACGTTTGATTCAACACCCTTTTCTTTTCTTCATTCATTTCCTTTTTAATTAGTAGACTCATCAGTAGAAACCTCGTTTTCAATATAATCCCTTACTAAGTACAACCTCTTTTATTCTGTTTTAGAGTTTTTATAATTATTATTTTTAAATAACTATAAATTTTACTTATTTCCAAACTAATTTTTTAAAAATGCAAAAATTCAAAATATACATTTAAAATTACAATGTGATATTCTTGCAAATGATGCATCACTAAGAAACAGAATTGAATTTATCATATAATTAATTCAATTGTCAATAATAAGAGCACTCTTTTTATAATGGATAATTATGTAACAAAAAGTATTATTTCATAATTTAAAATCATGCGATTCTAATCATCACCAGGTATATCCCCTGATTTATTTTTCTAATATTAATATTCCATTCACTATACCCTACAAGATACATATGCACTCCACTATTTCATAATCGAAATTGTTTTTGTGAAATAAAAACTATAGTTACTTGATTGTATCTTAACTCTATTATTTGCATGATTTAAATTTCATATCATACATTTACTTTTTATTATTAATTCAGAAAATAAATTTTTGGTTGCTATATAAATTTCGTATTAGTATAATAAAAAACGTTGTGAATATAACAATTTTAAAATTCAGAATTTTCTTTGTAACAATATGGTATTGTAAAGAATTATTTCAATGGAGGTTTTAATTTGGCAAATAAAGTACCCTTTTCTCGTGTCCTTGTAATTGGCCTTATGTTATTTGCACTATTTTTTGGTGCTGGAAATTTAATTTTCCCAGCTATGTTAGGCCAAGCAGCTGGGCATAATGTGTGGACTGCTACTGCTGGATTTTTAATTACAGGAGTAGGTCTTCCTTTGTTAGGCGTTCTAGCATTTGGTATTTCTAATAGTGATGATTTACAAACATTAGCGAATCGTGTTCATCCTTGGTTCAGCGCTGTGTACACATTTATTCTTTATTTAGCAATTGGTCCGTTATTTGCACTCCCTAGAGCTGGAAGTGTTTCTTTTGAAATAGGTGTAAAACCATTTTTATCTAACGGAACAGAGACGTTTGCATTACTTATTTTCACAATCATTTTCTTTAGTATTACATGTTGGTTCTCATTTAATCCAACGAAAATTGTAGATGTTGTGGGGAAGCTTTTAACCCCTATCAAGCTTACATTCATCGGGATTTTAGTAGTTGCGGCGTTTGTCCAACCAATCGGCCCTATTCAGGCACCTGCAAAAGAATTTGTGAACAATTCTTTTTTTAAAGGTTTCCAAGAAGGCTACTTAACAATGGATACACTTGCATCTTTTGTATTCGGCATTATTATTATCAATGCTATAAAAGAGAAAGGTACTTATGATAAAAAAGAAATAGTGAGCGTTTGTGCAAAGGCTGCTGGTATTGCAGCAATTGTATTAACAATTGTTTATACTTCACTTTCTTATATGGGGGCCGCCAGTGTATCTAAACTAGGGCACCTAACAAATGGAGGAGAAGTATTAGCTAAAGTAGCGAATTATTATTTTAGTTCTTTAGGCAATTTATTGTTAGGCTTAATGATTACTGTTGCATGTTTAACAACAAGCGTCGGACTTGTAACATCATGCTCTTCATACTTTCATAAAGTATTCCCGAAAATATCTTATAAAACATTTGCTGTTATACTTTCTGTTTTTAGCGCATTGATTGCAAATCTTGGTTTGACAGAATTAATCGCGGTTTCTGTACCGGTACTTACAGCGATATATCCACTTGCAATTATGCTAATTGTTTTAACATTTTTGCACCCCATATTTAAAGGTAGAACTGAGGTATATCAATGGAGCTTACTCCTAACTTTTGTCGTTAGTTTGTTTGATGGACTAAATGCAGCAAATATCCCTATTCAAGCAATCAATGTTACTTTTTCTAAATTTCTTCCTTTATACGATGCAGGTTTAGGTTGGATCTGTCCTGCATTTGTTGGAGGATGTATTGGTTACTTCATTTATGTATTCCGAATGAAATTCATTACGAATACTCCGAAAACAAATCATTAAAAAACCATGCAGATAAAAATCTGCATGGTTTTTCCTAATCTTCCATTTCTATTTCCGTATTGTTCTTTTCCACATGCTCATTACGTAATTCTTCTTCCTGCATTTCCATAGAAATCATCGCATGGTAGATCTCCGGATATAATCCAAATATTTGATATACGCTTCCTAAAAACGGCACTTGAACCCCTCTTTTCAAAAATGATATGTCTATACTAAGGGTTCCCTACCTACATCCTACACATTCGTTTTTGTATCTTGTTCCTCATCTTGAACATGCAGTACATGTTGCCATTTTTTATAAGGCGCACTATTTGGATCAACATAGCCTTTCGCATACGAACGGTCCCATAGTTGTTTTACAAACATCTCTGCTTCTTTCTTTGCCACCATTTCAGCACCAGTTCCATAATAATCTTGGAAATAAACTAAAATTTCATCAAGAAATAACCGTAACAATTCATCTGATGTTTCCTCGAGCGTCGGGTCATACTTTGCCTCTCGATCATACATTAAAATAATATCTAAAATATTATGGACATGTTCTTTTCTAAGCCATCTTACATCTTGTGCACCTAACACAAAAGCATGTGTATATAAATGCCCGCCTTGGAGTGTCGCTTTCTCCTGTTCTTCTTCAAAACGCGACAAAATATTTTCATAAATAAACGGATTATGAAGCAATGCACGGTGTAATTTATAGCTCTCACTTGAAATATTTTTCCCCATTGACTGAATTAAAAAGCTACGCCCTACCCCATTATATTGATAGACAAATTGACCATCGACAGCAACAAGACTAATCCACCGGTACATATATGCATAAAGAAGAGCACGATTACATTTATCATAATCTAACTTCGTTTGCGTTGCATTCAAATCCGGCATAAAGGCTGGTAAGTGCCAATATTTATCTAAATGCGGAGTTAAATTAGATTTTTTAATATTTAACTTATTCACACGACGATAATAAGACTGAAAATAATCCCCTTTATCATTCATAAAACCATTTGCAATATGCCCAGAAGAAAGTTTAGGAAAATCCTGTAATGATAATCCATAGTGTGCTCGGTAACAAATTACTTCAAATGGTGAAAATGCTTCATTCACTGTATCCTTTTCTTGAAACATCTCTTGTAGAAGTTCTTCTTGTAATTCTTGTCTTAGCGAAGGATGTATGCCCCAATATTGTAACTCTCTATGATGAGATACTTTCGGGATAAATGGACTTGCTAGATGGAAAAGGTCTTCAATTTTTTCTCTCACATATTCATTGCGATCACGTTTTTTAAAATCCGCTTCTTTTCGCAATGCTTCAATTATATTGAGCTCTAGTTTGTCTCGATATCGCACTTGAAGTTCAGCATAGCAATACGTTAAAATATGCTCTCGATAAAAATCCTCTACCTTCTTAGATTGACTTTCTTCAGCTTGTGCATCACGGCAATATTCTGCATACAAGCTCATATAAATCTCCGCTGATATATCCTTTGGCAGTACACCTAAATTTAAATGTTGTTGCATATCTTGCCATATTTTTTCTTGCAGCCTTTCATCTGCTAACACATATACATTTGTCGGGTTTGTTTTTCCTTCAAATTCTTTGCTACGTTTTTGAATTTCAAACAGTAAATTTTCACGTGTCTCTTGTAAATTATCAAAGAATCTTTCCCAATGTTGAATCATTTTGTTTACCGCTTGATATAATGATTGATAAACGAGTTCGAGTAACATTTCTTTACGATACTCATTCAATTTATGCACATATTGCGTGACTATATCTTCAAATTCTTTTCGTAACATACGCTGTTGATTATAGAACATTTTCCCAAACCAACCTTGTTGCTGAGCCAGCTCAACACGTCGCACTGCTGTAACTGTACCGTCAATATTACTTACATTAAATTTCTTATCGTAGTTTTGAATTAAATTACGCTTCTGCTCATTATTCTCATGCAATCGATTCATTTTCTCTATTAACTGCTTCCGAATTTCATATAACATGAAACGAGCAGCCACCGGATGAACAGCTTCTGTTTTCTTTAAAAACCACGTGTTTAGTTGATATGACTGTCCTTCTGAACCACTTGGAGCATATCGATCCGATTCTATCATGTCATACAAAAGCGTCGTCACATGTTCATGTACACGGCTTGGTATTGCATAAGCATACAACCGAACAGCATGATCAACCCTCGCCACTTCCCCCTTCATCTGTTCCGTAATTTTGAGTTTTGCGGCCGATATTTTACACTCGTGCTGCAATCTATTTAACTCTTCATCTTTTTGTACAGTACGTTGTACATAGCTTTCAACTGCCTCTAAAAATAACTTTGATTTTGCAATACCAACCTTCCCACCTTCTGCCCCTTCACGTGTTTCATTATACATCTGTCTATAAAAGATATGAGCTTGCTCTGGACGAGTGGCAAGATGCTCTAAATCTTCTAAATAGCTCTTCCCACGCTCTGGCTTCTCACGTTGCATGCCACGACGAACATCTTGTTCATAGCGCTGCTTTTTCTCTTGAAACAATTGATCTAAATGAAGCCAGGATTCATCTAAGCCTTGCACGGCCCATTTCAAAGCACAATATTTTAACACATGCTCATACGGATAAATGAGCTTTGCAGTTCCAGCTCCGCAGTAGCGTGCTTTTCCATTCGATTCTGCAAGCTGCTGAATTTGATTATCTTCCTGTGCAAAATGACTTGTAGACATCGGGCTAAATAACTGCAAATAAATCGTGTTTGTCATTTGTTCCATATAATCTGATAAATTGTGTAAATGATGACCATGTAAATTTTCATAATCATATAAAAAACAATAATTATACGGCAAATGGTGTTGTTTAATCGTGTGATTCGTCCGGCCATCTTCATCTACTTGATCCGGACGATACTCTAATTCAATCGTTACACCACCTCTTTTTGATAATTCACCTGTTGAGCCCAGGGTAATCGCATGAAGTTCTTTTAAAGAGGCATAACCATTTGCTTGCACAGTTTCAAACTCTTTCGCACTAATCGTACGCGTCTTGACAAGTACATCCGGCATTAAAAACGCGCCACGTATTAAGATGTTATGGTGCTGCAGTTTTTTCCTAAGCATTTCACGCAAATATAATGCAATTTGTAAAAACATACCTGAGCCCGTGCCGCCAGCTAACGATGTGACAATAATCACGCGAACACCATACTCAGTTTGATCACTGGTGACAGGAAATATTTTTTCAATTTCTTGCCAAAAAGCAGTTAATTTATCTTCTTTCATCGCTGCCCGTAAAGCTAGACGTGAAATGACACGAAGTTGGCCAGCTCCTTCTGTTAACGGCTTATCTAAAATAGTAGGATCCATCGGAAACCATTCCGGAATCGTTGGATCCCCCGCAATATATTCTCGCGGTGTTTTACTAGAACTAGTTTGTGTCTTAAACTTACGAATGTGCTCAAATTTACTTAATGTATTCACATCTGTATCAAACACATGCATCGCTACCTTTTTACGTCGTTCTTCTGGTAACTTTTCATATACTTGATGAGTAACAGTACTACCGATTCCACCTAAGCCAATTAAAATTGTTGGAACTTGTAATGTCATGTGAACCACCTTCCTATTAGTATGTATTCAAAAAGAAGGATAAAGAGAGCCGAGCAGTTCGAAGCTCAACAGCCGGGAGGCTACGAAGCTTAGCTGTACTACTTGAGTACTGGGCTTTTCGAACTTTCTATTATTCACATTCGTATCGATAAATTTCTTTCCCATACCCTCGATCAATCAGTAAAATCTCATTCGGATATAATGTCTTATGCTCATTCCCGGCCTCTTCCTCTGTGATAAACATACCGTCAATAATCATACCAATCACTTGCGATTCCTTTGCGACAAATACAGACTTCGATCCTTTTTTTGCTATAAAAGTTACCGATTGCACAGTCTTTCGCTCTGCTCGAAATGGAATACCAAAATAATGTTTCCACCACTTGTTTCTTAGTAATTCTGGTTCAGATTGATACAGCCAATCTTTCGCTACTTCTTGATCCCATTCGTAGTACAACATTGCTTTCCGATGAAACCTCGGCCGGACAATCCACCCTAAAATAAGAATCGCAACAAGCAAAAATAGTAATGCAACTGGGATTACGAATTGAAAGATTAGCGAATAACGTTCCCAAAATGGTGCATTTTGAATATGAAACGAAATCGTTTTCTTTACTTCTTGTAACTTTGAATCGTTTATAGTGATGGTAGCTTCTATGGTGCCGGTAGCTGTAAAATTGAATGTATCGGAGTAGTAAGGACGAGGATAAATATAAATTTGATTGCCATGTTTCCGCAGTTCGTAGTTGATCGATTGATGAGATGTGACACCTGTAGATTGTAATAGTTTCTTTACTTCCACTTCTGTCATCGGTTCACCATTCAGTAAGGGCTGCAAGACAAATGGTTTACTCTTTTCTAAATTTGTCACCTTTTCTTCATAGTTTTTCGTAATGACCTGTAAAGATAGTTTTGGTTTAGGTACCGATTCAATTCGGAATTCTCTTGTTTGCCTGTAAAATCCTTTTATATTCATATGAATTTTCCCACGTACTGCCTGTTTTCCAACTTGTGTTTCATAATAGAATCGTTTTCCCTTACTATCCCATTTCATTGGATACATCTTTCCATCTAGTTCTACTTCTGCTTGAAAATAAGAAGATTGAATTGGTAAATCCGTCGGCTTCGCTTCGATTACTGCTTTTGTTCCCTCATACATTTCCTCAACGTTTTTTTTCGCTTTATCCTCTTTATCGTAAGTAGAAACGGTATAATCAAGTGCTGGTTCAACAAGTACTTTCAGCCCTTCTTTCACAATATCTCTATCAATTTCTAGCGTATATGTCCCTGGTTTCATCACTTCGCCATTCGTAGCACTAATATGGGTAATACCACCATATAATTTTGATTCTCCTGGTGCATGAATCGAAAAGAACGATTGTACTGCTAATGGTTTAGAAAGTTGTTCTATTTGATATTGTGATACATTAGAAGATTGTTGCACCAGTGTCATTCTTTTTAATGGAAACGGTGTCGTAATCTCTAATTTATTTCCATATATATTCGTTTTCACAACAGATTCAGCAGAAGAAAATGGATCTCGATTCGCAACCAAGGCCGCAGCTTGGTTTACACTCTCAATGACCCCATCTTCCCCACTTGTTGGCATGATGATGCCATTTATTTCTTTCTTCCAAATTTCTTTGAACGTATTCATCTGTTGTTGCTCTTGCTGACCTAAATTTTCTTCCATTGTTATTAAAACTGGATGCAATGATATTTTTTTTGATTCCATTTCTTTTTTAAATCGTCCTAGTTTCTGTGTGATTTGTTCTTTACCATCAGTCTTTTCCTTTTCGAGTTCATTAAATGCTCCGTCAGTTAATACAATAAGCCAAAATTCACGTTTTCCATTTATGTCTGCTTCCTTTTTAATAGATTGCATTGCTGTTTCTACAGCACGAAACGGCGTATTTAAATAGTTCTTCCACACTCCAATTTCATTAATTTCTGTTTGTCTTTTTTCATTGGTCAGCGTTACATTTAACGCTTCAGTAGGACGACTCATTGGAACATATGAAAATTTATCTTTTTCATCTAATAATGCAACTAAACTTTGCAAAGCATAATTGGCATATTTCCAGCGATCGTTATTTCTCATGCTGCCAGAATCATCATATACAAGTGAAACGACCCTTTCTTTTGCCTCCTCTCCTTTTGCAAAAGTAAAAAAAGGATTCAAACATAATAATAGAAAAAAGATGAATGTGGCACAGATTCGAATCTTCATGATGAGGCTTCGCCACCTTTGTAGACAAATTCCTATGTTTAAATTTATGAAGAGAAACAAGATATATGACTTGTATTTTTAGACAAACAGGCTCTCATAATTTAATTATGTAAACAATATTGCTAAAATAAAAAATCTCATTCTGTTGAGCATTACCTTATAAATTCTGATTAATTGTGCATCTTATAGGATTTATTTTTCACATAAACAAGCCTGCATGGAACAAAAATGAGAACTACAAGCTCTTACTACATTTTATATGGAAAATCACTGTAAAAAAGTTTGATTCCCTTACACCCTATCATATACATAAAAAACACGCCTATAAAAGCGTGTTTTTTACTGTTTTACATATACTTCAACAATAGGATTATCTTTACGATCCGCATGCAAACGAATCTTCTCTTCACTTGTACGATAAATACTTGCTAATAACATGATAGTTAACAAATTAGGAGTTTTTCCATCACTCCCAAGTTTTCGTTCAAGTGTTTCTCTATATTCAAAATCTAAATCTCCTTGTATATATGTATACACTTCAAATCCATCTTTCAAATCACAAACGATTCTGTCAATAACATCTGCTCCTATTTGCTTTTCCATTTCACTGCGAAGGGCATTCGTAAATTCATTCCAAGGCACTTCATACGTTTGAAATTGATCTTTAGGTTCCATAGGTCCCACTCCTTTTTCACATACACTCTTCCCATATCTTTTCCCTTTCTTATAACAATTATGAAACTTAGGTCAATCATACAAGCCGCCCTTGTCCCAATAACATATTGTATTACTGTAATACGGAAGGAGGAAAGAACATGCATAGACAAAAATGTTATAATACTTGCCGACGTTATTTAGGTAAAGTTGTACGAATTGAAGATCGTGATGGTTATATTCATCTTGGTAAAATTGTTGATGTAACAGATGATTCTGTTTGGATTACGCCAATTCATCGTCCATCTTTTGATACAGGTTTTGGATATTATGATGCATATGCAAATGGTGGTTGTGATTGTTGCGGTGGCATAGGTCAATGTGACCATTGTGGATTTGGTTTTGATAGATGTTGCGATAGGGGTTTTTGTGGCGGTGGTGCCGTTCAATTAGCTTTCGGGTTTATTTTTGGTATTACTTTAGCTGCATTATTTTTCATCTAATGTACAAAGGGAGCTGACTGCATTTTTAGTCAACTCCTTTAATATACTGTTTTATTTCTCACAAATAAATATCCGGTGCCCTAATATATGTTGGTACATATGCAATACTCGCTCGTGTTGTACCCATGCATCATATAATTCGGTCGGAATAAATTGTGACATGTTCCATTCTGGCTCTTCCATTTGTCCTGCGATCGTCTCCGCAATCGTAGCTCCACCTACAATTGTTACCCTTTTGAATTTTTCCATTTGAAATAAGTCAATCCATTCTGTTTCTGTTTGTAATTCCTTTATTCCATATAACTGTATTATTTTATCCTCCTCTTCTTTTGTTATATGCTTTTCAATTATCATTTCAATAACAATAAGTTTCCCGTTCTTTCGCAAGACACGATAACATTCAGGAATTACCTGCTCTTTGTTCGTGAAAGCAAGTACAGATTCTCCCAGTACAAGATCAAATTGCTCGTCGAAAAGCGGTAATTTCTCAGCACTTCCTTGAATTAGCTCAATTTGTAACTGTTCTTGTAACCATCTATTTTTTGCTTTTTGAACCATAATCTCATTATTTTCAACTGCTGTGACGTTATAACCATATTGTTTTTTCATATAAGCTGCTGTCCGTCCTGTTCCGCAACCTATTTCAAGTACATTTGCTTCACGGTGTAATGGCAACTGTGCCAATAACTGTTTCGTTAACGTAAAACCACCAGGGTGTGCACTCCCAATTCCATAATAGGCTAAAAAATCAATGTATATATTCCGTTTCATAGGATTCTCCTTCATTTTTTCTATATTACCTATATTCATACAAATAAAAAACGGTGCAAAATAAAAAAGCATTTCTAAGGTGGATTTAGTTCTCCTTAGAAATGCTTTTATCCTCATTACTTACTATTTTCTTCTGTTACATAAGCCCACTTGAAACTGTATTCTGGACTAATGTTATGTTTTACAACACCTTTTACGTTTGGTCTCATTACATACGATCTAGCACTTTGGAATAATGGTACAAGTGCTACATCCTCTTCAAGCAACAGTTTTTCTGCCTTCCCTAACTCTCCCCAACGTTTCTTCGCATCTGCCATTAGCTCTGTCTTACCTTGTTTGATGATTTCATCATATTTTGGATTCGAGTAGCTCATTTGGTTTTGAGAATTTGTTGATTCGAACATATCTAGGAATGTCATTGGATCCGCGTAATCTGGGCTCCATCCAGCATATGAGAAATCGTAATCTTGATCAGATTCTAATTTTAACTTTTGTTTGAACGGTTGCATTTTAATATTTACTGTTACACCTTTTAAATTTTTCTCGATTTGGTCTTTTACATATTCTCCAACTTTTTTCGCATTACTTGTATCATAGTTTAAGAACTCTAGTGTCACTTGATCTTTACCAAGTTCTTTTTTCGCTTCTTCCCATGCTGCCGCCGCTTTTTTCGTATCATTCTTTAAGCCGTTTTTAAACTCCTCTTGGAAGTCTTTCCCATCAGGACTTTTTGCTAATCCGTTCGCTACTAAGTAATCTGCAGGTTTAGAACCATCATTTAAAATTACATTTGCCAAATCCTTTTTATTAATTGACAATGCAATGGCTTCACGCAATTTTTTGCTCTTTAATGGTGTATCTTGACCACCGCGCTTTTGATTTAAACGTAAGAAGAATGTGCCTGGTTCAGAATATACACCAAACTCTTCTTTGTTATTTCTATATTTATCAACAAACTCTCCACTTAATAAAGTAAAGTCAATCTCACCACTATCATATAGATTTACACGAGTTGCCATATCTTTAACAACACTGTAGTTAACTTCATCTAACTTCACAGTCTTTTTATCCCAATAACTATCATTTTTCTTCAGTTTCCATCCTTGCTCATGTTTCCAATCAGTTAGAACAAACGGTCCATTATAAACTGTAGTATCGGATTCTAAACCGTATTTATCTCCTTTTTCTTTTACGAACTTTTCATTTAGTGGATAATACGATACAAATGCCGTTAAGTTCAAGAAATATGGAGTTGCTCTTTCTAGCTCAACTTCAAGTGTATAATCATCTACTGCTTTTGCACCTAGTGTAGATACTTCTGCTTTTCCTTGATTAATCGCTTCTGCATTTTTAATGTAATATGCAATAAACGCATACTCTGCAGCTGTCTTTGGATCTACTAACCTTTGCCATGCATACACGAAGTCTTTCGCTGTTACTGGATCACCGTTTGACCATTTTGCATCTTTACGAAGTTTGAATGTATATTTTTTGCCATCCTCACTTTTTGTGCTGGATTCAGCTGCAGCTGGGATTGGCTTATTATCTTTATCAAGGCGATATAATCCTTCCATTGTATTCCCTAAGATTTGAGAACCAAGTGTATCCGTATTTTTAGAAGTATCCATCGTTGGAATTTCGTTTGTTTCTGTACGATTTAATACTTGCTTTGCTGCATATTTAATATCAGATTTCTTATCTTCGCCACTACTAGAGGACGTATTAGTTTTCTTATCCCCACCTGATCCCGAGCATGCTGTTAATGCCATACTCATTGCTAAAACTGGTGCTACAACCGCTGTGAATTTTTTCATCTTTTTCTTTTTCACTTTTTGTACCCTCCCTAAATTATATGTACGATGCCACTCTTGAGAGATTTCCTGATGTCTATTTTGTTATCAGAAAATTCTTATTAATTAATATTCTACTATTTTTTCTAAGTTTGTAAAGTTATTTTTAAAAATTCAGAAAATATTTTTTCTATAATAATGATTCCCTTTTTAATAGTACAATTACAAGATTCTCCCCATCTACTATATGAACCCTGGGATCATCTTATTCGTCTCTCTTTTTTCGAATTCTATATTTAACCTTCTTTCCCCTTATATAACCGATATAAATTTAATACTTCCCTTCAACTCTTAATCAATTTGAGATTATATTTATCTTAAAAATTTATAAATAGTACTTTTATTGCATAGTTTATACATCGTGATTTTTTTTAGTAATAAAACAATTAATAAAGTACAACTTTAATCAGTGTGGATTTTCTTCATCTCCCACTGATTATCCCCATGAAAAAGCACCTCCAAAAATAGTTTATCTACCTTTGGAAATGCTTTTCTAATTCAACATTATTTTTTGTCTTCCTCAGTTACATAAGCCCACTTAAAGCTATATTCTGGACTGATATTATGTTTTACAATTCCTTTTACGTTTGGTTTCATTGCATACGCACTGCCTCTTTGATATAACGGCACCATCGCTACATCTTCTTCAAGCAATAGTTTTTCTGCTTTTCCTAACTCCTCCCAACGTTTCTTCGCATCAGACATTAATTCATTCCCTGCCTTTTTAACCATTTCATCATATTTTGGGTTTGAATAGCTCATTTGGTTATAAGGGCTCTTCGTTTCAAACATATCGATAAATGTCATCGGATCCGCATAGTCTGGGCTCCAACCTGCGTAAGAGATTTCATAGTCTTGCGCTGATTCTAGTTTTAACTTTTGTTTAAACGGCTGGATTTTCGTATTAATTGTTACACCTTTTAAGTTTTTCTCAATTTGGTCTTTTACATAATCAGCAACTTTTTTCGCTGTTCCATCATCATAACTTAACAATTCTATTGCCACTTGGTCTTTCCCCAGCTCTTTTTTCGCTTCTTCCCATGCTGCGGCTGCTTTTTTCGTGTCTTGCTTTAAACCATTTTTAAATGTTTCTGTGAAATCTTTACCGTCTGGACCATTTGCTAGTCCTTTTGGTACTAATTGATCTGTTGCTTTGGAGCCGTTGTTTAAGATAACATTTGCTAAACCTTTTTTATCAATTGATAATGCAATTGCTTCACGTAACTTTTTACTTTTCAGCGGCGTATCTTGACCTCCACGTTTTTCATTTAAACGTAAGAAGAAAGTGCTTGATTCTGCATACTCACCATACTCATCTTTCTTTGGTTTATATTTATCAACAAACTCACCTGATAATAATGTAAAGTCAATTGCGTTAGTATCATATAAGTTCACTTTTGTAGCTACGTCTTTTACAACACTATAATTAATTTCTTCTAGTTTCACACTCTTTTTATCCCAATACTTATCATTTTTCTTCAATTTCCAACCTTGTTCATGCTTCCACTCAGACATTACGAATGGTCCATTATATACAACTGTATCCGCCTCTAAACCGAATTTCTCTCCTTTTTCTTTCACAAACTTTTCATTTAACGGGTAATACGATGGAAATGCTGTTAAATTTAAAAAGTATGGAACTGGTTTTTCTAATTCCACTTCAAGGGTATAATCATCAACTGCTTTAGCACCTAATGTAGATAGCTCTGCTTCTCCTTTATTAATCGCTTCTGCATTTTTAATATAGTAAGCAATAAACGCATATTCAGAAGCTGTGTTTTTATCAAGTAAGCGCTGCCATGCAAACACGAAATCTTTCGCTGTTACTGGATCACCGTTTGACCATTTTGCATCTTTACGAAGCTTAAACGTATATTTTTTACCATCTTCACTTTTCGTGCTGGATTCAGCTGCAGCTGGGATTGGTTTATTATCTTTATCAAGGCGATATAGCCCTTCCATCGTGTTCCCTAAAATTTGCGAACCAAGTGTATCTGTTGATTTTGAAGTATCCATTGTTGGAATTTCCTGATTTTCTGTACGATTTAATACTTGTTTTGCCGCATATTTAATATCCGATTTCTTCTCTTCACCACTATTAGACGTTGTACTTGTCTTCTTATCTCCACCTGATCCCGAGCATGCTGATAATGCCATACTCATTGCTAAAACTGGCGCTACAACCGCCGTTAGCTTCTTAATCTTTTTCTTTTTCATTTGTATACCCTCCCTAATTTTATGTACGATAATACCTCTCTATTTTTCTGATATATTTATATTATCAGAAAATTCTTATTAATTAATATTCTACTGTTTTTTTATGTTTTGTAAAGTTATTTTTTGAAAATCCAGAAAATACTTTCTACTATAATAACGATGTGCTTTCGTTACACTAATTTGCAAGAAATTACCATTCACTATATGAGAAAAGTATATTTCTTATTCTTTATATATATATACCTTCTAGTAACGAAAGCCTCTATAAGTAAGATTCACTACATAGAAAAAAGCACCTCTAAAAGTAGACACCCTACCTTTAGAAATGCTTTTATCTTCATTACTTACTATTTTCTTCTGTTACGTAAGCCCACTTGAAGCTATATTCTGGACTGATGTTATGTTTTACAACACCTTTTACGTTTGGTTTCATTACATATGATCTAGCATTCTGATGTAATGGTACAAGCGCTACATCTTCTTCAAGCAACAGTTTTTCTGCCTTCCCTAACTCTTCCCAACGTTTCTTCGCATCTGCCATTAACTCTGTTTTTCCTTTTTTGATGATTTCATCATATTTCGGATTTGAGTAACCCATTTGGTTTTGAGAGTTTGTTGATTCGAACATATCTAAATATGTCATTGGATCCGCATAGTCTGGGCTCCAACCAGCATATGAGAAGTCATAATCTTGTTCAGATTCTAACTTTAACTTTTGTTTGAACGGCTGCATTTTAATATTTACTGTTACACCTTTTAAGTTTTTCTCAACTTGGTCTTTTACATATTCACCAACTTTTTTCGCATTACTTGTATCATAGTTTAAGAACTCTAGTGTCACTTGATCTTTACCAAGTTCTTTTTTCGCTTCTTCCCATGCTGCCGCTGCTTTTTTCGTATCATTCTTTAAGCCGTTTTTAAACTCCTCTTGGAAGTCTTTCCCATCAGGACTTTTTGCTAACCCTTTTGGTACTAAGTAGTCAGCAGGCTTAGAACCATCATTTAAGATTACATTTGCTAAATCTTTTTTATTAATTGACAACGCAATCGCTTCACGTAATTTCTTGCTCTTTAATGGTGTATCTTGACCACCGCGTTTTTGGTTTAAACGTAAGAAGAATGTACTTGGTTCAGAATATACACCAAACTCTTCTTTGTTATTTCTATATTTATCAACAAACTCTCCACTTAATAAAGTAAAGTCAATCTCACCACTATCATATAGATTTACACGAGTTGCCATGTCTTTAACAACACTGTAGTTAATCTCATCTAACTTCACATTCTTTTTATCCCAATAACTATCATTTTTCTTCAGTTTCCATCCTTGCTCATGTTTCCAATCAGTTAGAACAAACGGTCCATTATAAACCACTGTATCAGATTCTAAGCCGAATTTCTCTCCTTTTTCCTTTACAAACTTTTCATTTAATGGGTAGTACGATGGGAATGCTGTTAAGTTTAAGAAATACGGAACTGCGTTTTCTAGTTCAACTTCAAGTGTGTAATCATCTACCGCTTTTGCACCTAGTGTAGATACTTCTGCTTTTCCTTGATTAATCGCTTCTGCATTTTTAATGTAATATGCAATAAATGCGTACTCTGCAGCTGTCTTTGGATCTAACAAACGTTGCCACGCATACACGAAGTCTTTCGCTGTTACTGGATCACCGTTTGACCATTTTGCATCTTTACGAAGTTTAAATGTATATTTTTTGCCATCTTCACTTTTCGTGCTGGATTCAGCTGCAGCTGGGATTGGCTTATTATCTTTATCAAGACGATATAATCCTTCCATTGTATTCCCTAAGATTTGTGATCCAAGAGTATCTGTACTTTTGGAAGTATCCATCGTTGGAATTTCGTTTGTTTCTGTACGATTCAGTACTTGTTTTGCTGCTAATTTAGCATCAGATTTACTATCACTTCCGCTTGAATTCGTACTTGTTTTTTTGTCTCCACCTGTAGAACATGCCGTTAATGCCATACTCATTGCTAAAACTGGTGCTACGACTGCTGTTAGTTTTTTCATCTTTTTCTTTTTCACTTTTGTACCCTCCCTAATTTCTTGTACGTTTCTAGATTAAGAAATTTCTGATAATTCTGTTTTTCTTTATATTCTTATCAAAAGATTTCTATTAACTATTATTCTACTAATTTTTTGTTTTTTGTAAAGTATTATTATTAAAAATTTTATAAAAATTATTTTATTGCACTAATATTCATAAACATGCCACTACGTTGATATAGCATTTTTTTGTATTCCTACATGCATTTGATTTTTCTTCTATTTATTCCAATTGTAAAGAAAACTCTTCTGAATTATTGTTAATAAATAATGTATAATTCTAGTAAATCCTTTCTTAACAAAATATAAAAGCAGACATTTATAATTATCTGCTTTACTAAAAAATTTTTATATTGTGTGTGCTATACTTCTTAACCCTCTTCATCTTCTTTTTTAATTTGCTGTTCACTTAATTCAAGATGGCTTTGAAGTTTATTACTAAGTTCTCTTAAACTCTTTATGTCTGGATTATAATAATATACTCGTTCACCATTCGGACCATTTGGTAAATATAGATCATCTCCGGTTAATTGTATTTTCTCAATTGAAGCATTTAAACCATATTTGTAAAACGACAGCATATCAGCCAAAGCTAAGTTTGTCTTAAAATCACCGTCTACAGTATCAATCATTTTCCCTATTTTTGTAACAGACCCTACGCTTTTTAATTTTTTTAAGATTGCTTCAATGACGAGTTGCTGACGCAGTCCTCTCATAGCATCACTATCAATATGCCGCGTTCTTGCAAGAGCGAGTGCTTGTTCACCAGTTAATGTTTGTATTCCTTTTTTCAAATGGATAGCATCAGGCTCATCTTTACTATTTTGTTCAGAAAACTCAATCGGAACATCTATTTCAATGCCACCTAAATCATCAACAATTTTTATAAACGAATTGAAATTGAATTTCACAAAATAATCAACCGGTACATGTAATAATTTTTCTACTGCTTCAACAGAAGCTTGTGGCCCTCCATCCTTTCCATTCTTTACAAAACCTCTTCCATATGCATGAGTTATTTTATCCTTTTTCTTTTCAATTGGAACATATGTATATGTATCACGTGGTATACTAATTAATTTGACTGTTTTATCATCTTTATTAAAAGTCGCTAATAATAATGCATCTGTATGAAACGAACCATTGTATTCTTTTTGACGCTCCTTATTTTCATCAATACCCATAATTAAGAGAGAAACATTATTGGTTATTGGCTTTACAACTTCCTCACGTAAGTCAGATTTCTCACCACGCGCTAGGCTGAGAGATGCTTTTTGCACCGCATTTGAAGCTTTATTGTATAGGTACGCACCGTATCCAACGCCACTAGCTAACAAGATCCCTAAAAATATGCCTATGACTCTTCTTTTTTTAGATTTTTTCTTATTCTTTTTTTCACGTGAAAGTACACTCTTCTCCACATCATTTCCCCCGATTCTTATTATTCTATACAAATTAAAAACTGACAAAATGACAAATTCCTTATTTACTCAATACATTTTTCAATTTTTCATATGAAGATACATCTTTTTGATATACGTTTTCATTTATTCTTTTATTTATTTGTATCTTTTCTGTAGTAATAGAATACTGAATCATCCCTTTATCGAAACTAAGAAAATTTAGCATGATTCCCGTATTTTTTTCAACAATCATTTCAAATTCCCCTTGTAAATCTTCTGATGTACTAACAGGCATCTCTATATTTATAACGCCCTCTATTTTGTAACAATCTAATCCAAGATACTTTATTTCTTTGAAATTCCAATCTTTATATCTAATTAACAAATCTGCAAACTCAGATTGAATACTGTATGTAGCGAATCCGACATATTCACCGTCATACCGTTTCTTCTCTCCTACTTTATTAAAGACCCTTTCGGTAGGAGTTAATTTTAGTAATTCTTTGTTTTTTGGTTCAGGCCTCCAATCCACTTCTTTATAAGTAGCATCTTTATCATTAAATTCCTGTCTTTTTCCATTGTTATATAAAATCGTCATTTTCTTTGATTGCCTATCCTCTTTAGAAGAAATTCCCCTCTTATTCTCTGTATCAATTGCATACTTGTAAGTAGTAATAAGATGAGATGAACTCGTATATTCTTCAAATTGGCCTGTTACATTTTTAAAATAATCAATTGAATCTAGCATTCTTTGATGAATCTTTTCTTTTTCAGGATAATTCACGTTAGATTTTGTTTCTTCTTCATTTTCATAATCTGAAAATGCTTTTTTCGTTACATATTCAAATACCCCACCTTTTTGCGCAAAACTTTGCACAGAAAATTCAAGCATAGAAACGAGTGATAATACCATTATTACCGCACTAACAGCCATAACTTGAACTCTATAAGATTTCTTTTGAACAGGAATATTATGTAACGTATCACTAATTTTCTGATTCAAATGCTCTGGTAACAATGTCTTTTCTTTTTCTATTCGCTTTTTCAGATTTTCATCAAACAGTTTGTCTCTATCCATCGTATTAGCACCCCCTATTCCATTTTTAATTGCTCCTGTAGTTGTTCTCTTGCTCTCGACAATCTTGATTTAACTGTACCTTTTGGGATTTCTAATAGTGTTGCAATATTTTCTTGATTCATATCCTCGTAATAATACAACACTGTTACAGCTCTTAATTCTTCATTTAAGGACTGAATTGCATTATGCAAGTCTAGATCTTCGTAATCGTCAAACGATATCATCTGATAATCACTCTCTTCCATTGCGATTACTTTTTTATATGACCGGATTATTTCATTACAATGATTAATTAAAATTCGTATTAACCATGTTTGAAAAAACTCCTCATTTTTAAGTTTTTTTATATTTTCATACGCTTTCAAAATTGTTGTTTGCATCGCATCTTCTATATCAACTTCATCATGTAGCATTGCTTTTGCAATACGATAAAGCTTAACTTTATGTGTATGTATTAAGGAAACAAATGCTTCATGATTACCTTTTTTAGCTAAAGAAACATCCGTCTCTTCTTTCACCATAGTTTTATATAACGGTAGTACTTTCACTGTTTGTCCTCCTGTTTTATTTCTCTCAATAAAACTTTACACTTATTAGACGGTTTAGTGCGATAAAAGGTTCATTTTTTTCTTAATTTTCCAGAAATAAAAAAGATAGTTAATTCCTTTATGAACTAACTATCTTTTCAACCATATTCATCTACAGCGGCAAGTCTCTCTTCTTGAACAACACAATCGCTACTGCAAAGATACAAATAGCACCGCAAGTTAACCCAATACTCACCGGCCATATGTTATATGTTCCTGCTACAATTTCTTCTGGACGGAACAGTGAGAATAATGATATATTTCTCATCCATTCTAGCTTATCACTTAATTTCCCCACCATATTTAATACATAAAATAAAATGGTTAGACTTGCTGAATAGCTAAGAGCTTTTCTTTCATCATTACATAGACAAGAAAATAAAAATGAATAGGCACTGACTACCAAAAATATAAGTCCCCCTACTAAATTCATCTTGAAAAATAATTCTTGATTTAGATTATTGTCTTTTAAGAACAACTCTGCTCCTAATACACCAGCTCCGTACGTAGCAAGTGTAATAATCAGTAATCCAAGAATAAGAACTACTGCTTGTGTTATTGCAATCTTCACTCTAGATACAGGTGTTGCTAGTAAATACGCCATCGCTCCTTTATCTACATAATGAGCTATTAAGTGCGTCGCAACTGTTACACTAAAAACCGTCAAAATGATAATAAACAACATGCCATAGTATTCACCCGCTAAGAACTCACTTACATTTTGAATCGGAGTTTCCATACCAACTATTTTCTTCACACTCTCTGGCATAGCACCTATCAGTTCATTTAACCCTTTTGCTGATACGAGTGATGGGAATATCCAAATTAACAACCATAAATAAAGAGCCGCACCAATCGAATAACTCCATATACTTTTTGAATTTTCTTTAAAGCTAGCTAAAAACAGCTGTTTATTCATGGTTTGCACCCTCTTTCGCATCATAATAATGCATAAATAAATGTTCCAAATCCATAGCTCTCGTTTGAAGTGCTTTTACATTATACTGTGCAAGTATTTGTAATACTTCCTGATAATTCCCCTGCACAATAACAGATGCTGTATTCCCCTTCACTGCTTCAAATTGCAAATTTTTCTTTTGTAAAGACCGCATTTCCTCTTGAGAGGACACTGTTACATCCATTACCTGTCTTCTCATCCCCTGTAAATCATGAATATTTTCCACTGTTACAAGACGTCCTTCTTTAATAATCGCTACTCGGTCACATGTCCGCTCGATTTCTGTGAAAATATGTGACGACATAAGGATTGTCTTTCCTTTTTGTTTTTCTTCTAGTATTAAATCAATAAAAGTTTGTTGCATAAGTGGGTCTAATCCCGATGTTGGTTCATCTAGAATTAACACCTCTGGATCATGCATAAATGCAGCAACAATGCCTACCTTTTGTTTCATCCCTTTAGACATTTTTCGAATCGGTGTTTTCACATCAAATTGTAATCTTTCAATAAGCTCATCACGTCGTTTTGTTTCTTTCAATCCTCGCATACCTTGCATTAGTTTTAAAAATTCTAATCCATTCATTCCTTCTGTAAAAGAAATTTCTCCTGGCAAATAACCAACTTCTCTTTGGATTTTCGCAGCCTCATTCCAGCAATCTAATCCAAAAATTTCTGCATGACCAGCTGTTGGTTTGATAAATCCCATTAAATTACGAATCGTCGTTGATTTTCCTGCACCATTCGGTCCTAGGTAACCGAAAACTTCACCTTCTTTTACTTGAAAAGTAATATCAAATAACCCTTTTCCATTTGAAAATTGCTTTGTGATATTTTGGACTGAAATCATTATCCCACCTCATTTTTTGAAATATTTAACTGTTTATATTTCAAAATCATTGTACTCCTCTCCAATTATATTAGCAATAACTTTTTGAAATTTTCACAATCCTATATTTCAAATTTATTGTCTTCATCTTTATTTTCTTGTATATTTTAGGTGAGGTGATTGTATTGAACGGGTTTGAAAAAGTGAAAGAAAAGAAAAAACGCGCCATTAAAGACGCGGCATTGTTATTATTTTCAGAACGTGGATTTAACGAAGTAAAAATAGAGGATATTGCAAAAAAAGCGAAAGTATCCCAAGTGACGATTTATAACCATTTTGGGAGTAAAGACGCTCTTTTTAGAGAACTTATTCAAGAATTTGCGACTACTGAATTCCAATACTATAAAGAGCTAGCATCCGAAAACAGGCCTTTCCATGAAATACTGCATAAAATGATTGTTAGAAAAATGGAAAGCGGCGGATTATTTCATCCTGACATGTTGTTGCAAGTGATCCAAAGAGATTCAGAGCTTCGCGAATTTATATATCGTTATCAAAATGAAACCGTCCTGCCTTGGTTTTTAGAGATATTAGAACATGCACAACGTAACAATGAAATTAATCCCAACCTTTCAAAAGAAATGATGTTACTATACATTCAAATGTTCAGTAAATTAGGTGATGACTATGGGCCTCAATTATTGGAAGGAGATCGCGAAAAACATATTCAAGATATTGTTACGATGTTTTTTTATGGGCTTTCTAATCCTGAAAATAATATTTAGAAAAATTAGGCATACAATTCAAAGACTCGGTTCACATCATACTATAAATAAAAAAGACACGAAATCGTGTCTTTTTTTATTTATAGTAAAATCACCTTGCCTGTTGTACTACTTTCAATTGCATATTCGATTAATCGAATCACTTGTAAACCGTCTTCAGCTGTTACAGGAGGTTGCACACCATTTACTATACTATCTCGAATTCCTTTATAATACATTTCATAGCATCCCACTTCTGTTGGAATGCGTTTTTCTTCCTCTTCTGTTTCTAAAACAGTAAAATTACTTTCACTATCTTCTCCATATCCATTGTCACCTGGCTTCATACCAGCTTTTAATTGGTCTTCTTGTGAATCCATACCATATTTTACAATCGAACCTTTATCCCCATGAACATTGAAATGAGGTCCCGCATGTTTCACATAACTACTACTGTGTAAAATGACACGCATGTTTCCATAATGAAGTGCAATATGGAAGTAATCATCCGTTTCTGCTCCAGGCCGTTGTTTTACTACATCTGCACTAATGGCATCTGGTTTTCCAAACAAATGTAATGCTTGGTCAATTAAATGCGATCCTAAATCATATAAAATCCCTGAACCTGGTAAATTCTTTTCACGCCAGCGATCACGTACATGAGGACGGAAACGATCAAAATGTGCTTCATATGTATACACATTCCCAATTTGTTTTTCCTCAATCAATTTCTTTATTGTTAAGAAATCATTATCAAAGCGGCGATTATGATACACACTAACAACTACATCATGCTCTTTCGCCAATCTAATAAGCTCTTCTCCTTCTTCAACTGAAACAACAAACGGTTTTTCTACAACGACATGTTTACCATGCACAATAGCTTCTTTTACAAATGGAAAATGCGTTGTATTTGGTGACGTAATAACAACAAGGTCAATGTCATCTCTTGTCACTAATTCATCAATATTACTAACAACCTGCACATTCGGTAACGCTTGTTTCACTATATCTTCTTTTGAAGATACAATCGCACGAATATCATATTCATCAATCGTTTGTAATAAAGGGATGTGAAATGTAGTACTAGAAAATCCAAATCCGACAATCCCTACTCCTATTTTTTTCATATATTCCTCCATATTTGAGAACGATTTCATAGTTATTATATCAAGTTTTATTTTATTTACATAACCATTTGCTCATTCTTAGATTGATACAAATGAAGGAAAACTTTATTCAGTAGGGTTTTATTCATAACCCGCTGATTATTAGCTCTTACCGATCCGGATTTTATAAGCAGTTGAGTCTCACCTAATTTCTTTGCTTTTACTGAGTTTTGAAGTGGTGATCTTACTGCCCACGCATAGCGGGAGAAAAATATAGAAGATAAGGAAAATTGTCCTCATTGCCATCAAGCTAAGAAAACTATTGTCCGCCCTAAGCACTAACTCTTTACATTTATCTCATCTTATTTACTTTATTCTTCTATAAGATTTTATAAACACAAAATTTTCTCAATATACAAAACAAAAACATAATTTATAATAACTCTTGAGCTAATCATTTTGCAATTACTCATGTTCTATTTTCTAAAAGCCTTTATTACATGATTTTCATCTCTTAAACAAGGAAGGTTGAAGTTATGAGCAATACAAAAAAACTAGAATACATATTGTTTAGTAGCTGGTGTATTTCTTTTATTGCAACCATCGGGAGTTTATATCTATCTGAAATAATGAAATATGAGCCCTGTACATTATGCTGGTACCAACGTATTCTCATGTATCCACTAGTTCTTTTACTAGGGACGGCTATTATACAGAAAGATTATAGGATTGGGATTTACAGTTTGGTTCTCGCTATCATTGGTGCATGTATAGCTGCTTATCACTATTCCCTTCAAAAAATCCCATTTTTATCTGAAAACGGAACATCATGTGGGAGAATACCTTGCACAGGTGATTATTTAAATTGGTTCGGATTTATTACAATCCCATTTCTCGCTCTAATAGCCTTTCTTATTATTATTATTTGTGGCTTTATTCTTATTAAAGTAAGCAAGGAGAGAAACAGTATATGAAAAAAATGCTTTTTTTCATGATTACTATTTTATCAATATTTACACTTATTTTTATTCTAACCAATAAAGGAACAGAAAGTAAAAAAACCACAAGTACTGAAAAGGTAGATTATTATAAAAATCAAATTACCCCCGAACAATTGCAACAAGATCTATCAAATCACAAAACAAAAGTAGTTTATTTTTACAAAACGACCTGTCCGCATTGCCAAAAGATTTCACCAATTGTAGTTCCTATGGCAAAAAATATGAATATCGATATGCAAGTTTTGAATCTAGAAGAGTATAAACAAGGTTGGACTATGTTTCAGATAAAAGGAACACCTACAATTATTTCTTACAAAGATGGAAAGGAAATGAATCGTATATTAGGAGAACAACCTTTACAAACGTTTCAAACATGGTTTGAAAACAACAAATAAGAATTTTTGTTTTACCAAAAACACTATTTTTTCAAACTAGTAACTAGAGTATTGATAAAGAAACAAACATTAGCTTTATTTTTAAACATACATTCTATTCATTTATGGGGAGAAAGGGGCTCTCCCTCATGCTTATCAATCTTAAATAAAAGATGATACTTGATAGGTATGCGGGGGATTCCCCATCTGCAATAAAATATAATTTATTAGGAGGTAACACGTATGTTTAAAAAAGTTGCATTATCAATTGCTTCAGTAGCAGTAGCTGGTTCAGTTTTATTTGCAAGTCAATCGGTAACGGAAGCTGCTTTTTATCCGGTACAAAAAACAGGTTCTGGGCTAGATCTTCGTACGACTCCGACAATAAATGGTACAAGGACTGAATCAAACATTCCAGATGGCACTAATCTTTGGTTGTTTTGCTATGTGAATGGCGAATCTTATATGGGAAGTAAGGTTTGGGATTTTGTAGATGATAATGGCTATGGTGGCGAGTTAGATCAAGGCTTTGCTCCTGACTATTTCATTAAAACTGGTTCTTCTAAACCAGTTGTTGGATACTGCGCTTTTTAATTGGAAACAAAAGAAAACAGCCTCATCAGGCTGTTTTCTTTTTACATAGTAATATCAGTAGTGGTTACTCCACTCACCTCATTTTTTGTTTGCTGCTCTCGTATCACATCAGTAATTACTTTTACGGATTTAACATCATTTGGAGCTTGAGGTAAGAAACAAATTAGTGTTAACTTCATTTTCTCCTTCGCATTTAAACTTCGACTTTTTGGGTCCGCATTCATTTTATATACATCTACTTCCTCACCATTACTTAAAACAAGTGTTTTAAAAGGACCTTGTTCCAAATCAACCACTTGATCTGAAGTATTTTCTAAAGTGGTTGTAAATTGTATTGCATTCATTTGCTCTGTACTTAGTCCTCGTTCTTTTAAGTTGTATTTCCCAATTTCACTTACTTCTGTACTCTGGATCACCTTAATTCTTTCTACTTGAATATGAAGAGGCCCTGCTTCTATCATTGTATTAGGCTCACTTAATTGCTTTAGAGTCACTGTTCCAAGTGGATGCTTTGCCTCTTGTCCTACGTGTGTTAATGGCTCTGTATAAGGCTTAGTTTTCACATTAGTTTCAGCTATTGGCGCTTTTTTAGTATCAGGTTCTACCTCTTTTTCAGAATTTGTTTGATTGGAACAAGCCGATATAAATATACATGTAGATACAGTCATTAAAAAGGAATATACTTTTTTCATTTATGGACTCCTTTATTACAGAATATAGTTCATACATTTGTTACTGTTCCATAGTTCTTAAGTTATTGTAAATTAATAGTTTGAATTTTTAAATATTCAATTCAAGAATTTATGTAATTCTATATTGAGAAAATTTATGTAAAGATACTTATTTTGTACAACAGGAATTTTATAAAGTAAAACTTCCATGAGTGGCAGGTTTCTTCCCCCTACTTATGGTGAGTTGAACCAATCGGGCATTCATCTCCCACTTCTTTGCTTTTCACTGAAATTTGACTTAAGAGTGATACTGTCCGTTAATACGGGATAAATCCTAAAATGTATTAGAATTAAAGCTTCCAATATTTCAAAAAAACCATGCTCTATATAATATAGAACATGGTTTTCATTAATAAAATGCGTATATTTAATTGGAATATTTACTATCGTTTATTCATTCTATCCGTTTCTTCGTCCATGTCTCAACCACTTCACCGGTCTCACTAACATCTAACACTAAACTACCGTTGCTATACCGGTCTTTATTACGAAATACTTTTGGATCTATTTCTTCTACAATCTGTTTTTCTGTTTTCATATAAACAAGTTCATCATCACGAACAATTTCAATACCAACAATACGGTACGGATTACGTTTTAACTCTTTAAAGATAACAAGACCTCGCTTTGCCCTTGTTGATTTTTCAATTTCAGATGCTTTTAATCGTTTCACTGCACCGCGCTGCGTTATGAGAATAAGTTGATCTTTTTCACCATCTAACGGTTTACCAGAAGCAACATAGTCATCTTCCTTTAAATTAATCGCTTTTACACCAGCCGCCCTTACACCAACTGGACTTACTTCTTCTTCATCAAAAATAAGTGCATATGCACCATGTGTTGCAAGAACAATATCACTTGTTCCATCTGTTGTGAATATATCTACAACTTCATCATCTTTTTTCAAGTTCACAGCAACAAACGCTCTTGAATAGCGCTGAACCTTGTACTGATTTAGTTCCGTTTTTTTGATCATACCATTTCGCGTTACGAATACGATAAATCGCTTTTCTTCCTCGAAATTCGGTACAACAGTCGCCCAAATTAATGTTTCATCCCTATCGAGCGAAACAATATTTGCAACGTGCTGACCTAAATCTTTCCAACGAATATCTGGCATTTCGTACACTGGAAGATAAATATAGTTTCCTTTATTCGTGAATAAAAGAACCGTTTCTGTTGTGTTTGTATCGAAACGCTCAAGTAAGATGTCGCCCTCTTTCATACCGAAGTCTTTTCCGTTCGATGCGTTATGTGAGCGCCAACCCGTTCGCTTCACATACCCTTCTTTCGTTACAGTAACGATGACATCCTCTTGTGGAATCATAACTTCCACATCGATTTTTATTTCTTCAATTTCCTCTTCAATAACGGCACGGCGATTATCACTATACGTTTTCTTTACTCTCTTCAAATCTGTTTTTATTACTTGAAGAAGCCTTTTCTCACTTTGTAAAATCGCTTGTAATTCTGTAATTTTCTTTTCTAGTTCTTCCGCTTCTTTTTCTAGTGCTGTAATATCTGTATTTGTTAAACGATACAATTGCAGTGATACAATTGCTTCCGCTTGTGCTTCTGTAAATCCAAATTTTGCACTTAAATTATCTTTTGCATTACGTTTATCTTTAGATGCTCGAATTGTTTCAATTACCTCATCTAAAATCGATAATGCTTTCATTAAGCCTGCCACTATATGCTGGCGGGTTTCTGCTTTTCTAAGTTCATATTCTGAACGACGTGTAACAACCTCTTTTTGATGCCCAATATACGCATCTAGAATTTTCGGTAATGTCATAAGCGTCGGACGACGGTTATTAATAGCTACCATATTAAAGTTATATGGCACCTGTAAATCCGTATTTTTATATAAATAATTTAAAATACCTTCTGCATTTGCTTCTTTTTTCAATTCTACAACAATACGAAGACCCGTACGATCCGTCTCATCACGTACTTCAGCAATTCCATCTAGTTTTTTATCTAGACGTAATTCATCCATTTTCTTTACTAGATTTGCCTTATTTACTTCATATGGAATTTCTGTAATAACAATTTGTTGTTTACCACCACGGATGGTTTCAACTTCTGCTTTTCCGCGAATGATGATTTTTCCTTTTCCTGTTTCATACGCTTTTTTAATTCCATCAATCCCTTGAATAATACCACCTGTTGGAAAGTCAGGTCCTTTAATTACTGTTAATAAGTCATCAACGGAACTATTTGGCTTGTCAATACGCATCATTGTAGCATCGATTACTTCACCAAGATGATGCGGCGGAATCTCGGTTGCGTAACCAGCAGAAATTCCTGTTGAGCCATTTACTAATAGGTTTGGGAACATCGCTGGCAGTACGACTGGCTCTTCACTTGTATCATCAAAGTTCGCTACAAATTCTACTGTTTCTTTATCAATATCACGAAGCAATTCAGAGGCAATCGGCGATAACCGCGCTTCTGTATAACGCATCGCTGCCGCTGGGTCACCATCCACACTACCATTATTCCCATGCATTTCAACTAAGACGTTACGTACTTTCCAATCTTGACTTAGACGGACCATCGCCTCATATACAGAGGAATCACCATGTGGATGGTAATTACCAATAACATTACCAACTGTTTTGGCCGATTTACGAAACGCCTTATCATGTACGTTTCCTTCTACATACATGGAATATAAAATACGACGTTGTACTGGCTTTAAACCGTCACGCGCATCTGGTAGCGCGCGGTCTTGAATAATATATTTACTGTAACGTGCAAAACGATCACCTAACACGTCTTCAAGCGGGAGGTCATGAAACTTCTCTGCTTGCATGTTATTCCACCTCCGTCTCCATAATCATTTCATTTTCCAAAATATTTCCTTCTTCTTGCATACCAAATTGTACATTGCGTTCAATCCATTTACGACGTGGTTCTACTTTATCACCCATTAATGTGGTCACGCGTCGTTCCGCTCTTGCCGCATCATCAATTTTCACACGAATTAATGTCCGCGTTTCTGGATTCATTGTCGTTTCCCATAACTGATCCGCGTTCATTTCACCTAGACCTTTATAGCGCTGCAACATATATCCCTTACCAACTTTTTTCGTCACACCATCTAACTCTTCATCCGACCATGCATATTCAATTACTTCACTTTTCCCTTTTCCTTTACTTACTTTATATAAAGGTGGAAGAGCAATAAATACTTTACCTGCCTCAATTAACGGCTTCATATAACGGTAGAAGAATGTAAGTAATAACACTTGAATATGGGCACCGTCTGTATCGGCATCAGTCATAATTACAACTTTATCATAGTTAATATCCTCGACAGAAAATTCGTTTCCAACACCACCGCCAATTGCATAAATGATGGTATTAATCTCTTCATTCTTGAAAATATCAGCAAGCTTTGCTTTTTCCGTGTTAATTACTTTACCTCGTAGTGGTAGAACTGCTTGGAAACGGCGATCACGTCCTTGCTTTGCAGAACCACCGGCAGAGTCACCCTCTACTAAATATAGTTCGTTCTTCTGCGGATTTCGTGATTGCGCAGGTGTTAACTTCCCGCTCAATGTTCCTTCTGAACGCTTTTTCTTCTTACCAGTCCTTGCTTCTTCTCTTGCTTTTCGTGCTGCTTCACGGGCTTGTGCTGCTTTAATTGCTTTTTTCACAAGAAGTGTTGCTACGTCTGGATTTTCTTCTAAAAAGTATGCTAAGTGTTCGGACACAATCGCATCTATAGATGAACGGGCTTCACTTGTTCCAAGCTTCCCTTTTGTTTGACCTTCAAATTGTAGTAAATCCTCCGGTACACGTACAGAAACAATTGCTGCTAACCCTTCGCGAATATCTGTACCTTCTAAATTTTTATCTTTCTCTTTTAACATTGAGACTTTACGAGCGTATTCATTAAAAACACGTGTCATCGCTGTTTTAAATCCCGCTTCATGTGTCCCGCCATCTTTCGTACGTACATTGTTTACGAATGAAAGAATATTTTCTGAATAGCCATCATTAAATTGAAATGCAAGTTCTGCTTCAATCCCATTTTGTTCACCAGCGAAGTATACAACCGGATGGATTGAGTCCTTTTCTTCGTTTAAATAAGCAACAAAAGCTTCAATTCCTGTTTCATAATGAAAAACATCTTCTAAATCATTTCGTTCATCTTTTAAAGTGATTTTCATGCCTTTTAACAGAAATGCAGATTCACGCAATCTCTCACATAACGTTTCGTAGTTATAATTTGTTGTACTGAAAATAGATGGATCTGGTTTAAAATGCATCGTTGTTCCAGATTGTTTCGTTTTTCCGATTTTCTCTAGTGTTGTTGCAGGAACACCACCATTTTCAAAACGTTGTTCGTATATATTCCCATCACGTTTAATAGTTACAACGAGCCATTCTGATAAAGCATTTACAACCGATGCACCAACACCGTGTAAACCACCACTCGTTTTATAACCGCCTTGTCCAAACTTACCACCTGCATGAAGTACAGTTAAAATGACTTCAGGTGTAGGTTTTCCAAGCTTATGCATTCCCGTAGGCATTCCACGCCCTTTATCAATAACACTAATACTATTATCTTTATGTATTATGACAGAAATTTCGTCACCAAACCCCGCTAATGCTTCATCAACGGAGTTATCTACTATTTCGTATACTAAATGATGCAATCCACGGCTATCTGTACTCCCGATATACATACCCGGGCGTTTTCGCACGGCTTCAAGACCTTCAAGCACTTGAATGGCATCTTCGTTATATTGAAATTGATGCTTCGCCAAACTCCTTGCCCCTTTCCTAATCAAATCAGAACATATGTTTCTATTATAGAATAACGCCTTAACCATACTTTTGGCAAGTTATGTTATGTCTTTTATATACCATTTTCAATAGAAAAATCCTTGTTTTTTCACAAGGATTCCTCTAGGCTACTATTTCAGAAAAATAATCGTTTGTCAACGAGAAATGGATATGTATTCCAAATTACATACTCCACCATTTGATAATTAACCAAATGACAATTATCCAAAATGGGATAACCAGTAGCAATCCCCAAAAACAGCCTTTAAAAAATCTCATGATGAACACCTCGTTCATCTGCCCAGTTTTCAAATGTTATTCTGAGCTGAATTGACCTTTCATTTTCAATATCTAGACTACTTCGTCATCGCATGTTCTACTTTAATGCAACGATCCATAATAACAGTATAGCCCTTTTCCTTTAAAAACCTATATGTATCTTCATCTTGTACTCCTAATTGTGCCCAAAAAACATCCGCGTCAATCTCGACAAATTCTTTTGCAACATCCATTAAAAATTCAGAACGGCGGAATACATTTACAATATCAACATGTTCCTTAATATCTTTTAATGACGGAACAGCTTTTTCTCCTAGTACTTCATCTACGGACGGGTTTACTGGAATAATACGATACCCTGCATCCTGCATTGCTTTTGAAACCATGTATGATGTACGTTCTGGTTTATCGGATAATCCAACAACCGCAATTGTTTTACTATTTTTCAATATTTCACCAATTTCCGTACGAGTTGGGTTTTCAATGACCATACTAAATCCCTCCTATTCTTTTAGTATAGCCGATAAAGAAAGCCTCTTTCAATACGAAAGAGACTTCTTTATTAATTGGTAGCAGCAGAGTTATCCGCAAGAGTAACTGTTTTCGTCATTTTTTCACCATTTCGGTAGAATGTAACTTCAACTTTATCGCCAACTTTTTTCTTCTCATATAAATACTTACGGAATTGAAGCGTATTTTCAACCTTTTGTCCATCTAGTGCTACAACAATATCATATTGCTGAAGTCCCGCTTTTTCAGCTGGTGAAACTGAATAAACTTTACTTAAGAGAACACCACTTGTTACATCTTTTGGCAACTTTAATTGACCTAGTGCATATGGTTGTATCTCTTCTAGGGATGCAACTGTAACTCCCATTGCTGGACGTTTTACTGTACCATCTTTTTCAAGAGAGTCAATCACTGGTTTTGCTATATTGATTGGAATTGCAAAACCAATTCCCTCTACTTCTTGCTGTGCAATCTTACTAGAGTTGATTCCGATGACTTCACCATTTTGATTAAATAGCGCGCCTCCGCTGTTCCCAGGGTTAATTGCTGCGTCTGTTTGAATAACCTGTGCTTCCCAATCCACACGTTTGTCACCATTAATATCAACTGGAATTTCACGCTCTTTACTACTAATAATCCCTTCTGTCACACTACCATCAAAACCTAGTGGATTCCCAATTGCAATTGCCGATTCACCAGCGCGAATTTTACTTGAATCGCCAAGCGTTGCCACTTTATTAACATTAGATCCATCAATCTCTACAACAGCTAAGTCTAACCAAGGATCTTTACCAACTAGTTTTGCCTCCACTGTTTTACCATTACTTAGTTTTACTGCAAGCTTGTTTGCTCCCTCTACTACGTGATTATTCGTTACAATCAAAGCCTTATTCCCTGCTTTTTTGTAAATTACACCCGATCCTGATCCAGCTTTCGTTTCTTCTTGCTCTGCTGGCTGCATTGCAAATGGATCAATATTTTGTTGCATGTTAATTACACCTACAACAACCTCTTTAGCTCCTTCAATCATACCCGGTAAATCTGTTTCATTTTTTGCTTTATTTACAACAGGAACCACAGTTCCCTCTACTTTTGAATTAGAAGTTAAAACCGTCCCGTTCCCATTTGTCCATGGCATATATGGTGCTACGAAACTAATGGATACAGCTCCGATAACTGCTCCAACTAGACCTGTAAAAAAGTATCCTTTTTTACTACCTGATTTTTTGCTTTCTCTCGTTTCACTATGCTCTTCATTCATATTTGATCCGTCATAATATCCCATAATTGATATCCCCTCTCTGCTGAATTCATAGTTTCAGTATAGTCACATTTTGTGTCCTTCTTGTGAACTCATCGTGAAATCCAATTAAAATAATACCCTTATTCAATATTGTAGACAAAAAAACTATAATTTGTACATTTCCACTTACAAAAAAGGGTGTAAATGTACTATATTCCCAACCTATATATTTTTTCAACATATAAGTTGCTATTACGAAGAGCCAAAAGGAAACTTCCCTCAAAAAGAATGCTTTTCTACCGTTTTTCCATTTGTATTTATAAATATCTCTAAGTTGAATTACATAATATTTAAAAGTTATTCCTCAAACTTATATCCCACTCGAATGACAGTCCCGATATGTTTTGCTTTGTCACCTAACTTATTACGTAATTTTTTTATATGTGTATCTACAGTACGATCATCACCATAATAATCATATCCCCAAAGTTGATCTAATAAATGCTGGCGTGATAATACGATTCCTTTGTTCTCCATTAAATACACAAGAAGTTCGAATTCTTTATGCGTTAATATAATTTCTTCTCCATTTACCGATACCGTACGTGAAAGACGATTCACATCGATTCCAGCCATAGAGAGTGTATTCTCTTCGGCAATCCCTACTGCCCCATCAGCACGCTTTAATAAAGTTTTCGCCCTAGCTACTAGTACTTTGGGGCTAAAAGGCTTTGTTACATATTCATCAGCCCCAAGTTCAAAACCTAACAATGTGTCATCTTCGTCAGAACGTGCTGTAAGCATAATAATTGGTACCGCCGACTCTTTTCGAATACGACGACACACAGACCAGCCATCTATCTCTGGCAACATGATATCTAGCATAATTAAATCAATTGTATGTTCCGCAAATAATTCTAACGCTTGTTTTCCGTCTTCAGCTTCTATTACTTCAAAACCTTCATTGCGAAAATAATCACTAACAATTTCTCGTAATCTTCTTTCATCTTCAACAAGCAATACCGTTTTGTTCATCTAACCTATCCCGCCTTTTTACTCTTTCAATCGAATAATACGTTGATTGGAGCTTCCGCGAAATGGAAGTGTCAAGTCTCTTTTTTCAATTTCAAACCTTCCATCGACCAGAACATCCCCATAATGTAACAACTCTATCATATCATTATTTTGAGAACTCTGTATCTCTTCTAATGTATAACCTGTGTAAATCCATAAGTTTTTTTTCAAAGCCTTCACCGCTTTTGCTACCTTCTTCACTTCAGCAGCTTGAAAAAATGGATCTCCACCTGAAAATGTTACATCAGTAAGCACATTTTTGGCAATCTCTTTTACAATTTCTTCTACGGTCATTTCAGTACCATTACAAATATTCCATGACTTAGGATTATGACATCCTAAACAACGATGCGGACAGCCCGCAAAAA
This sequence comes from Bacillus sp. UNC437CL72CviS29, assembly GCF_000482345.1. NCBI lineage: Bacteria > Bacillati > Bacillota > Bacilli > Caryophanales > Bacillaceae > Bacillus > Bacillus sp. UNC437CL72CviS29. Next base: position 167,790 of record NZ_AXVB01000009.1, read on the forward strand.
ATATGACTGTCCGCAATCCTTCTCCATCTACTACACTATCATGAATAATATTCATTACTCTCATTTATGTTTCACCCGATCTGCTTCTTCACTGCGCTTTGCACTATTCCATTTGGACATATCTCCTACAAGATATCCTGTTATACGGCGAATTCTTTCTATTTCATTCTCATCCTCGGTTCCACAACTTGGACATTCATTTTTGATGACACCATGATAGCCACAGCATTTACAACGATCCACAGGGTGATTTATGGATCCATATCCGACCCCATACTCTGCCATCGCCTGTACGATTTGTTTCAATGCCTTTTGGTTATGAACCGCCGCTCCATCTAATTCAATATACGTGATATGTCCACCATTACAAAGTGTGTGAAACGGTCCTTCTAAACGTATTTTATCAATTGCTTGAATGTTATAATAAACCGGAATATGGAATGAATTTGTATAATAATTATGATTTGTCACACCACTAATGGTTCCAAATTCCTCTCGATCTTTTTTAACAAACTTTCCTGATAACCCTTCTGCAGGTGTTGCAATTAAGGAGAAATTCAGCTGATGTTCTTTCGTGGCTTGATCCATCTTCTGTCTCATTAATGCCACAATTTCATTTCCAAGATTCCATGATTCTGTATCTTCCCCATGATGTTTTCCTGTTAAAGCAACTAAACATTCTGCAAGACCGATAAAACCAATACTTAACGTTCCTTGTTTTAAAATTTCAGCAACAGAATCTTCAGGGTGTAGCTTTTCTCCGCCTCTCCATATTCCTTGTGAATATAAAAAGTGAAAATCTCTTGCCTTCTTCGTACATTGATAAGCAAACCGTTCGAGTAGTTGATGAATACCAAGATCTATATAATAATTTAAAGCTTCAAAAAACGCTTCTTGTGAACCGCTAATTAATGCTAATTTCACCAAATTAATAGATGTAAAAGATAAATTCCCTCTACCAATCGCAGTCTCTTCTCCATGAATATTAGACATAACACGAGTTCGACACCCCATATAACATACTTCACTTTCTGGACGACCATCATAATGCACTGCATTAAATGGTGCATCTAAAAATGAAAAGTTCGGGAATAAGCGTTCTGCTGTCGTTTCTAATGCCAATTCAAATAAATCATAGTTCGGATCATTTTCTTCAAAATTGACACCTTTTTTTAGTTTGAAAATTTGAATAGGGAAAATAGGTGTTTCACCTTTTCCTAAGCCAGCTTTTGTCGCCCGTAATAATTGTCTAACTAACAACCGCCCTTCTTTTGATATATCTGTTCCATAGTTAATTGAAATAAACGGAACTTGCCCACCGCCCCGGCTATGCATGCTATTTGAATTATGAATAAAAGCTTCACACGCTTGATACGTATCATTCTCTGTTTCTTTCCATGCAAACTCTTCTACTTGCTCTTTTGTTAACGGATACGCCCCTAATCTTTTCTTATTTCTTTCAAATGTTTTTCTCACATATGGTGCTAAATCCATATCAAACATGGCAAAGGATTGACCACCGTGCTGCATGTTTTGATTGGCTTGAAGAATAATCGAAGAAAGTGCCAACGCACTTTTAATATCTTGTGGTTGCCTCATATGTCCGTGCCCTGTATGAAATCCGTTTTCAAGCAGTTGTGCTAAAGGAATTTGCGAACACGTTGTCGTACCTGTCGCATAAAAATCCATATCATGTGGATATAATATATTTTGATTGATTGCTTTTTTTACTTGTTCAGAAAGCAAATGTTCCACTGCATAATATTTTGCACTCTCAGATGCAAATGTTCCCATCATTCCCATAGGGGATCGTCCATCAACATTTGCATTTTCTTGCATTAAATCCTGTTCATTCCCGTGGACAATTGTTTCAAACATCTTCACTAATTCTTCTCCACGCTCACTTTGTTTCATCATTTCTAAAACCTCCAACTACATCTTGTTCATTCACTAACAAAATGATACAACATATAGTCTTGATCAATCTGTGAGAAATGTAACATTCCTGTGAAAGTTTTTTTAAGAAACTTTGAATTTTTCATTTACAAAAAAGAAATGTGCTCTTTACAAATGTATGGTACAATATACGGGAAAAACTCTTTTTACCCTTTATCAACACATTTGAATAAAGGAGACTGAACTTATGCTTACATATCTTTTATTTATCGTTGCGTATTTACTTGGCTCGATTCCATTTGCACTTGTTGTTGGAAAAATTGGTTACGGAATCGACATTCGCGAGCATGGTAGCGGTAATTTAGGAGGAACGAATACATTTCGGACACTAGGGAAAAAAGCAGGCTTTATCGTTACAATTGCTGATATTTTAAAGGGAACGTTAGCGACAGCTCTGCCGTTAATTTTCGCCTTAGATATCCATCCCCTTTGGTTTGGATTGGCTGCAGTTCTTGGACATGTATACCCAATCTTTGCAAAATTCCGCGGAGGAAAAGCAGTTGCAACTTCTGCTGGCGTACTCTTATGTTATGCGCCAGTCATCTTTGCGATATTAGCCGTTATCTTTTTCACCCTTCTATTTACAACGAGATACGTATCACTTTCTTCTATGGTAACAGCTGTTGTTGCTGTTATCGCATCAATTGTTACTGGGGATAAAATCTTTATTGTTGCAATGTGTTTATTAGCTGGTATGGTTATTTATAGACACCGTGCAAATATTGGACGAATTATAAATAAAACTGAACCGAAAGCAAATTTAACAAAGAAACAAAAGTAAGGTTGCAACCCACATAACGCAAAAAGAAAACGCAAAGCATATTAATAGCGTCTTTTTGCGTTATTTTTTATACTATAGAAAAAGCAACATAACTTGGAGGAACTATACATGAACCTTTCTGTAACAAATGAAGCAGTAAATTGGTATAAAGATGAATTAAACTTACAATCTGGCGATACAATTCGCTTTTTCGTACAATATGGTGGTTGTAGTACTGTTCAAAAAGGGCTTTCTTTAGGAATCCGTAAAGATGACCCTGCGCATCCTGCTGTTCAAATTCAAGAAGAGGGTATTACTTTCTTTGTTGAAGGTGATGATGAATGGTTCTTTGATGGACACGACCTAGCCGTTACCTTTAATGCTGGGGATGACTTTCCACAATTTAATTATGAAAAATAAAAAAGCGCGTGGCGAAATCCACGCGCTTTTTTATTTTTTCTTAATCTCTTCATACTTCGCATACCACTCAGGATATAATTTCTTAAAGGATACGGGACGAAAACCATCTTTTTTCGCACAAATATTTGTTGTTGTAGCGGTAATACAAAGGTCTCCATCACCATTATAAATTTCATATCCATATGTAACACGAAGTGGACTAACTGAATCAATCCATGTTTTCACAATTGCTCTTTCTCCATAACGCATTGCTTTCCGATATGAAATTTGTAAATCTAACACTGGAGAAATAACTCCTTCTTTCTCCATTTCAATATATGAAAACCCTAATTCCTGTATCAATTTTGTACGCCCTAATTCTAGCCATACTAAATAGTTTGAATGGTAAACCACACCCATTTGATCTGTTTCCGCATAGCGGATTTCAATTTCGTGTTCTGCTACAAACATATCATAATCTCCTTCTCACTTCTGTTTCCTCGCATACATTTAATCATAATACAGTGAAATCAAAAATAAAATAGAAACGGTGGATCTTTTACTGAAAGGAGCGAGTATATGATTCAAATTGTAACCGTTCGTAGCGGTGATAGCGTATATAGCTTAGCGTCAAAATTTGGTACTACGCCCGAAGAAATTGTAAAAGACAACGGACTTAATCCAGCTGAAACACTTGTTGTCGGTCAGGCACTAATTGTAAATACGAAAGGAAATAATTATTACGTACAACCTGGAGACAGCCTTTATCGAATTTCTCAAACATATAACGTTCCTCTCGCCAGCCTAGCAAAAGTTAATAATCTATCATTAAAATCCATTCTCCATGTTGGTCAACAATTATATGTCCCAAAGGGCTCCAAACGAGAGATAGAATCTATCGCCTATTTGCAACCTTCCACAATACCTATTAAAGAAAGCTTAGTAAGTGCTACACGGGCTATTAATCCTTTTTTAACATATTTAGCTTATTTCAGCTTTGAAGCACAAAGAGATGGTACTTTAAAAGAACCAACTGAAACCGCTAAAATTGCTGAGCTCGCTAAGCAAGGACAAACAATCCCAATGCTCGTCATTACTAATATCGAAAATGGAAACTTTAGCACCGCATTAGCATCTATTCTTTTAAGAAGCGCTACCATTCAAAATAAGTTTATTACTAACATTCTACAAACAGCTGAGAAATACGGTATGCGTGATATTCATTTCGACTTCGAAAATGTCGCTCCAGAAGATCGCGAAGCATACAACCGCTTTTTACGAAATGTAAAAACAAGATTACCTGAGGGATATACATTAAGTACGACACTTGTACCAAAAACGAGTTCAAAACAAAAAGGAAAGTTTTTTGAAGCACATGATTATAAAGCACAAGGGGAAATTGTTGACTTTGTTGTGATTATGACTTATGACTGGGGATGGCAAGGCGGACCACCTATGGCAGTTTCTCCTATTGGCCCTGTAAGACAGGTAATCCAATATGCAAAATCCCAAATGCCCCCGCGAAAAATTATGATGGGACAGAATTTATATGGTTTCGACTGGAAGCTCCCCTTTAAGGCAGGAAACCCTCCTGCAAAAGCTGTTAGTTCTGTTGCAGCTGTTGCACTTGCTCGTAAATATAATGTTCCAATTCGTTATGATTTCACAGCACAAGCACCGCACTTTAATTATTTTGATGAAAATGGCGTGCAGCACGAAGTATGGTTTGAAGATGCTAGGTCTGTTCAAAGCAAGTTTAATTTAATAAAAGAACAAGGCATTCGCGGAATTAGCTATTGGAAAATCGGACTCCCTTTTCCGCAAAACTGGCGTTTACTTACTGAAAATTTCTCAATTATAAAGAAAGGCTGACAACTGTCAGCCTTTTTACCCATTATTTTCAGATTCATCTTTTATTTCACTTTTCAATGAATCAATACTTTCTAAACGGCGTTGGTTTTTTGCTTCAATTGCAGCACGGTCTTTTTCATTTGAAACTTCTGCAGTTTCTTTTGCCTCATTAAAATTATCAATCGTATTTTGTACCATCTCTTGCAATTTTTCTACATTATCACTTCTGTCATCTGGATTTGCTTTATATTGCTCTGACATGTTGTTTCCCTCCTAATTAAGATATATATACATATTAGCTTTCCAAAAACGAATTAGATTATGTATACACATAAAAAAAGGAGAATGAAAACATTCTCCTTTTCTTTAACCGTTATCCACAATCGGTTGTTTCCCTGTCTGATCTTGCATTTGCTTCCCTTTATTTCCACCAGCTTTTTTTGACTGTGTTCCAATGTGATCTGGTGTAAAATCTTTTGAGTTCTTTTTTGGATTTCCCATAACATTCGCCTCCTTACCACTAGTATCATACTAGCGGTAAGAATTATTCAGCCTGCTTAAAAAGTTGCATTTCATAACGCTTTTCAATCCGTTCTTCAATCCGTTCAATTGCATCACGATCGCTTAACAGTTGCCTTTTATTTTCCTTCACAAGTTCTTCAAACGTTTGCCGACGATTTCTTCTCATGCTGTTCATCCTTTCTCCTTCTCTTTCTTACTAATTAGTATGAGCAAATGAAAAACTCTTTAATCAGATTTGTAAGAAAATTTTATGTTTTGTTAAAGAAAAGTCTATTATGCACAAAAAAATCCATTCGCAGTCCTTGGACAACGAATGGATTTTTCATTTCATTATACTCAAATATTTCTTAATCGCTTCTTCTGCATTCACTTGATTTTCTTTATACTCGTGTAATGCTCGTAACACTGAATCATATTCAGCCAAAATATAGCTCTCTAACTTCGTAAGGTCATCTAAACTTTCAATCATTATTCTCGTCATACCTATTTCACTTTTTAAAGCCGGTTCACATTTTAAGCTAGTAGATATCTCTAGCACGTCTTGTTCTGTTTTTTCAGTTAGTACATATTTTTTTCGCCCTTTTACTTTCATCCTCACAATTGGATAAAAAGCTTTAATATCTAAATAATTTCCGACACTTACATAACGGATCCACTCTACATCGCGATTATGTTTCATAAGCATTTCTTTTATTAATGTGCATACTGCCTCTTCTTCAATCAGCTCTTTTTTCATTTTCTTTTGTCCTTCTTCTTGAATAGCAGCACATTTTCGATATACGGCCGCACATGTAATACAGTCATCAAGTGCATTATGGGAACTCAAACGAATTCCAAGCATTCTTTTTAAAGTTTCCAACTTGTGATTTGGGGCATGCTGCATATATTTTTTCGATAAAAATACCGTATCAATTACTTTATTTTTAGGTTCTGGCAATCTAAGCCTATTTAGATTACTCTTTAAAAAACGCATATCAAACGAAGCATTATGAGCAACAATCGTATCTTTACCTAAAAACGCTAAAAATAATGGCAACACTTCCTGAATCGTTGGAGCATCTGAAACACGATAATTTGTAATCCCTGTTAGACTGGTAATCCGACTTGGAATAAACCTCTCTGGATTTACAAAAGAAACAAATTGATCTACCAGCTCATGATTACAGTATCGAACCGCCGCCACTTGAATTATTCGGTCATTATAAGGATTAAATCCTGTCGTTTCAAAATCAATCACAACATAGTCTGCTGGCAAAGATAAATGTCCCACAACATACTCTCCTTCATGATTATTATCGTTCAAATTTCTTTTATCATATCATGAACAAGCTGTTTGATGAAAAAGAAAAGACAGAAATGGCCTTTTGCCATTCCTGTCTTCTTCATATTATTTTAGTTTTGCAATTCGTTTCTCCATTTCTTTTTGTGTCATCGGCCCGATAAATTTATCTTGAATCACACCTTTTGTATCCACAAAATAAGAAGTTGGAATGGTAATTACTTTATATGTTGTTGTAACAGTTATATCCTTATCAAGTAAAACAGGAAAAGTAATTCCTTTCTCTTCTGCAAACCGCTTCACTTTCTCTTCTCCGTTAGCACCTTCAGAAACCGTATAATTTACAGCAAGGATTTCCACACCATCTTTATGCTTCTTATAGAAAGCTTCCATATCCGGCATTTCCTGCTGACAAGGTCCACACCATGTTGCCCAGAAATTTAAAATAACTTTCTTTCCTTTCAAATCCGATAATTTTACTTTTGTCCCATCTAATTTTGACAACTCAAAATCCGGTGCATTCTTTCCTACTTCAATTCCATTCTTTGCAATGACCTCTTTCATCGTTGCTTCACTTTTCACCGGCTCTTCCCTTACTTGTTCTTCATTTTTTTCAAATTGCACATATACTGCGTAACCAGCTAAACAAAGTAAGATGATAATAACCGTAAATTTTCGCCACATATACATCACCCTTATAGTTTCAGTCATTTATCATTTCATTTCAAAAATAATAATCGGATTTACACTTTATTTTAGCTTATACGGACAAGCTTGGAAATATTCTCCTGATGAATAAACAGAATATTCTTAATTAAAAACCGAAAACCCTCTCTTTTTATCATATAATGATAATAGTTATAATTTGGAAGGGGGTGTGATTATCTATGAACAAAACCGTTTTACATTGGTTACAATACATTTTCATTCTTCCCATTTTATTTTTCTCATTATTTATCACAAGCTGGACTGCCAGCTATTTAACCATTTCGGAGGACTGGAAAGAACACCTCGTCTTCACTCCAAAAACAGCAGAAGGCTCCAATCAAACTTATGAAATTGATAAACTACTGTATGTCTTTAAGTACAGTCCAGTTTTTACTACAATTTTTGTATTATCAATTATCTATTTAATAGGAATTATGATAACTCGCTATTTATACTATAGAAAATATAAAACCGGATTCATTGGGTTACAACTCATGATTGTTCTTCCTATTTTTCTTTATACATTACTTGTCACTCATTCTATAGGTACCATGATTGCTGTGGAAAAGAATTGGGAGAAATACTTAGTCTTTTCACCAGCATCAATTACAGATGTAAATCAAATTTACTATATTGATAAATTGTTATACACATTGCAAAAATCGCCTACCTCTTGCATAATTTTCATTCTAAGCTTTCTTTATATAATCGGATTAATCGTTTTTAAAATTTTTACTCAAATGCGTTTTCACAAACGTATAAACACATGAGGTGATACTCACCCATCTCGTGACTTTTATTTTTGTTATTTTACCATTATTATCTATTGCTTTGGGAATCTTACTCTCTCAGTTGAAATGGCCCTCTGCTGTTATTTCTTTTGTTATTCCACCTATTTTTCGTTATTATATCTGGATGGAATTCACGTGAAATCCCTCTCAATTTCAATGCTTGGATGCTTTATAGGACCTTCTATTCCGTTCCCTCTTATGTTATAGCAATATTTAGAAAATTAAAAACCACAATAAAGAAGATGCTTGTATTTTTTTCTAAAAATGACTTCATTAAAAAAAGGAGGGTTCTTATGCACTCATTTGAAAAAGCTATTCTCTATGTTTTTAGTTTTATATTCTATCCTATTGGTATTATCGCGTGGATTATCTCCCTATTTAGTAAAGATCCTGAAAGAAGAAAAGCCGGCCGTGTTTGCATTTATACAGCTTTGGTATCGTTTATTTTATTCACCACGCTTGGCATTATTAGCTTTTACTCAATTACTTCAATCTCTAGTTCTTAATAATGATAGGCAAGATGAATGATACGGGAGAGCATCTAATTAGTAAAGAACTACGCTATATGCGCATATGTTTTGTCATCTTAATTATAATCCTTATATTTTTTGACAGAGGAAAGGTTGTTGAAGTTTCTACAAACCACGATTCTTCTCCAGTTGATACACTAACTAGTAATATGATTCAAATTGCAGAAAATGCATTTGCTTATAAGAAGAATGATCCTGCAAGTGGTGATAGACATACCCTTAAAATATTTAATTATAATCCTGAAACAACTAAAATGACATCAATAAAAGAATTTAATACGGTAGATTCTTCTACATACGACTATCAACTCAATAAAGCGAAATAAATTGTGATATATCATGAATGTATTCCACTAATACAAACTCGTACAACCTTACCCAATTAGGAATGTCTGAAATAACCAATGTCTCTAATTCTCCTTGCTTCATCCCTTTTCTTTCATTTTCACATAAAATTAGGAAGCTAACCTCAGTCAGCTTCCTAATTTTGATTAAAAATATTTACTTTTCTCTTTTACTACAATAACTTTATTAGTTTGACACTCTAGACTCTTCAATTTTCTCACGAAGAACCATTTGCAGAATACCACCGTGACGATAGTAGTCGATTTCAACTTCACTATCGAAACGTGCTACTACTTCAAATTGTTTTTCATTTCCTTCTGGGTCAATTGCAACTACTTTTACAAGGTCACGTGGTTTAACTGTTTTGTCGATTTGAATTTCAAATGACTCGTTACCAACAAGACCTAGTGTTTCTGCACTTTCGCCATCTTTAAATTGTAATGGCAATACACCCATTAGTACAAGGTTACTACGGTGAATACGCTCAAAGCTTTCTGCGATAACTGCTTTAATACCTAAAAGGTTAGTACCTTTCGCAGCCCAGTCACGAGAGCTTCCCATACCGTAATCTTTGCCAGCAACTACAAGAAGTCCAGTACCGTCTTCTTTGTATTTCATTGCAGCATCATAGATAGATGTTACTTCACCAGTTGGCCAGTAAGTTGTATATCCACCTTCTGTTCCTGGTGCGATTTGGTTTTTAATGCGAATGTTTGCAAATGTACCGCGCATCATAACTTCATGGTTACCACGACGAGAACCATAAGAGTTGAAGTCAACTGGCTGTACGCCATTTTCTAATAAATAGCGACCTGCTGGTGTATGTTTACCAATTGAACCTGCTGGTGAAATATGGTCTGTTGTTACAGAGTCTCCAAATTTACCAACTACACGTAAACCTGAAAGTGTTTCTACTTCACCTGGTTCTTTTGATAAACCTTCAAAGAACGGTGGGTTTTGAATGTATGTTGAGTCATTGTCCCAAGTATATAATGCTTCATTTGAAGTTTGGATTTCATTCCAGCGTTCATTGCTGTTAAATACTTGCGCATATTCTTTTTTGAACAGTTCAGATGTTACGACGCTTTGAACCACTTCTTCAATTTCTTTCGCTGATGGCCAAATATCGTTAAAATAAATAGGATTACCGTTTACATCTTTACCAATTGCATCATTTTTCAAGTCGATATCAACTGTACCAGCAAGCGCATATGCCACAACAAGTGGTGGTGATGCTAAGTAGTTCGCTTTTACAAGCGGATGAATACGACCTTCAAAGTTACGGTTACCAGATAAAACTGATGTTACTAATAAGTCGTTTGCTGCAATTGCTTCTTCTAATTCTAGTGCTAATGGACCAGAGTTACCAATACAAGTTGTACAGCCGTAACCAACTGTTTGGAATCCTAATTGATCTAGATATGTTGTTAAACCTGATTTATCTAAGTACTCTGTAACAACTTTAGATCCTGGAGCTAATGATGTTTTTACATAACCAGGTACTTTAAGACCTTTTTCAATTGCTTTTTTCGCAACTAAACCTGCACCAATTAATACATATGGGTTAGATGTGTTTGTACAGCTTGTAATCGCAGCGATTGCAATTGCACCTGTTTTCATCGTTACTTCTTGATCTTTTAATGCAACTTTCACTTCTTTATCGAATTCTTGTTCATTGAATCCAAGTCCTTGCGTTCCAACTGGTGCCACAACTGCTTTATGGAACTCATCTTTCATATTTGAAAGAGGGATTAAATCTTGTGGACGTTTTGGTCCTGAAAGATTAGATTCAATTGTATTTAAATCAATTTCAACAAGGTCTGTATAAATTGGATCTTTGCTGTCTGCTGTATAGAATAAACCGTTTGCTTTACAATATTCTTCAACAACGCGAATTTGTTCTTCATCTCTTCCTGTTAAACGTAAGTAATCTAATGAAATCTCGTCAATTGGGAAGAATCCGCAAGTTGCACCATATTCTGGTGCCATGTTTGAAATTGTCGCACGGTCAGCTAAAGGCATGCTCTTTAGTCCGTCACCGAAGAACTCAACAAATTTACCAACTACACCTTTTTTACGTAACACTTGCGTTACTTTTAATGCAACGTCTGTTGCTGTTGTACCGCTTGGAAGTGTACCAGTTAACTTCACACCGATAACTTCTGGTACTGGGAAGTATGAAGGTTGTCCAAGCATCCCTGCTTCTGCTTCAATACCACCAACGCCCCATCCAAGAACGCCGATACCATTAATCATTGTAGTATGAGAGTCTGTTCCAACTAATGAATCCGGGTATGCAACTAATTCGCCTTCAGCATTCTTCACTGTATGAACAACTGGTGCTAAATACTCAAGGTTTACTTGGTGTACAATACCTGTTGCTGGTGGAACTGCACGATAATTATCAAATGATTTTTGTGCCCAGCTTAAAAATTTATAACGTTCTTCATTACGTTTAAACTCTAAGTCCATGTTGAATTCAAGCGCGTCAGCTGTACCCGCTCTATCAACCTGTACAGAGTGATCGATTACAAGGTCTACAGTAATTTCTGGATTAATTTTATCAGGATCTCCGCCCATATCTGCCATCGCTTTTCGAAGTGAAGCCAAATCAACGACAGCTGGAACACCTGTGAAGTCTTGTAAAATTACACGAGATGGTTTAAATGGAACATCTATATCTTGAACATCTTTTGTTCCCCATTTCGCTAAATTTGTAACATGCTCTTCTGTAATAACACGTCCATCAACTTGACGAAGTACAGATTCAAGCAAAACTTTAATTGAATATGGTAATTGCGATACGTTGCCAACCCCTGCATTTTCAAGCGCTTTTAATTGATAATAATGATACGTTTTTCCATCTACTTCAAATGTTTCACGAGATTGAAATGGATTATGTTTGACCATTATGTTTCCCCCCTGTTAAACGTGACTGAGTTGTCTGAATATAAAATGTAGACAAACTTTTCAATACCTTACGATAATATCTTATTACAACTTTCTAAATAAGTAAATAATAAGAAACTTATAGTTTATCATAAGTTTTCTTTATCTCTGGAAATTTGAATAGTCCTCGCTCTCCTTATGAATACTATTACCATAAAGTAAAGCTTTCTCTTTGAGCATTACTTTACTGTTCATACATGTATCATTATTTGTTTTTATAAAGAAAATATTATAGGGGTGAAACGAAATGGGTAAACGTAAAGCTAACCATGTAATTCAAGGAATGAATGCTGCATCAGCACAAGGACAAGGGGCTGGCTATAATGAGGAATTCGCCAATGAGCCATTAACACCAGCTCAGCGTCAAAATAATAAAAAACGTAAAAAGAATCAGTAGTAAAAACCCCAAAAGGAGTACCTTTTGGGGTTTTTACTGTTTTTAATGTTTGTAACGTAACAACTCCGAAACTTTCACAAATCGATACCCTTCCTTTTGAAGAGCCGGCAAAATTTTTGCCAATGCAGCTACAGTTTGACCGCGGTCACTCCCACCATCATGCAATAATACTATATCTCCACTCTTCGCATTTGTTACGACATGTTTCACAATAGACTCAGTACCCGGATTTGCCCAATCTCTCGGATCCTGATGCCATGACCATAACACAATTTGATACCCGGCTTCTTTTGCTGTTGCGAATACCGCATCATTAATATATCCGCCTGGTGGACGGAAAAGCATCGGCTCTTTTACCCATTTTTGCAAATATTTTTTCCCCGCTAAAATATCATCTTTTAATTTTTCATCAGATGCGCTTCTAGCATATAAATGATTCATCGTATGGTTTCCAATTTCATGACCTTCCTTCAGCACCTGCTTAATTAAATACGGATTCCGCTGAATTCGAAAACCAATCATAAAAAAAGTTGCCTCAGCTTTATATTGGTGTAATAGCTTTAATACTTGCGGTGTGTATATAGGATCCGGGCCATCATCAAACGTAATTGCAATTATTTTCTCGTTATTTGGTACTTCCCATGTCACATAACCTGTAGGCTCTAATTCTTTTCTCATTAACATTTTTGCTTCTACTTTGTCCACTTGAAATATATGTACTACACAAATTAAACAAATGATTATTATTACAGAAATTTTTCTTTTCAACATATTGACTCCAGAATTGAACAGGTTGTTGAAATCATACAACAACCTGTTCAATCATCTAACTGATCCACATCTCGCATAATATTTTGTAAATTACTTTCAAACTGTTCAAGTTGTGGACGTTGTGTTTCAGATGCTACTTCTAATGCATTTTGGATTTGTTCATATGCCTCTTGTACTTCTTGTCGTAAATGTTTTAAATCCTGACCATAATTCGGATCATTTCTCACGATATTATTGTATAAATTTTCCGCTTGTACGACTCCTTGTTGCGCGGCTTGAAAAGCTTGCTGTTTATCTTTATGATACGGCATATGCTTTCCCCTTTCTGTTAAAGTTAGTCTCACTTATCTTTACCGTTTTTCATAAAAACATTCTCGTATAAATTTACAAAGTTCTCTCATTCTAAATATAAGAGGGAGGTGACAACATGGAAAAAAACAATAGCAAGTCCATTCGTCAAAACACCAAAAAAGGACAGCCTTCTGGGCAACCTGAGCCTTTAAGTGGATCTCATAAAGTAAAAAATCGAAATCATTCAAGACAAAAAAATCACGCACATCACGATATGTAAAAGAAGGACAATGCATATGCATTGTCCTCCTTGCTTTAGCCACTTTCAATAAACTCATTGACATATTTTCCAGTTTACTTTTCACCTCTAATTTCTTAATGCATATTATAGTATGAATTGAGACTTTACGGAGGGTGTCTTACATGGGCAAGAAAAAGAAAAATTGTCTTTTTCGTGTTGATGGTTTTGAAGAATGGATGGATCAATTTTGCTCTGATTCATACGACAACTTTAGTTTCCCTAATCACATCCACATTGATCTTTGTGAAACAGAGCAAGAGTACATTTTAGAGACTGATATCCCTAATGCTTCAGAACAAAATGTACTTATAAACAAGATGGAGACAGGCCTAACAATTCATATATTCCATAAGAATTCATCCTTACAACGAACAATTTCTTTACCTACCAATATCATTTATAAGAAAATGCTAGCCTGTTTAGAAAATGGGTTTCTTTCCATACACATTTCCAAAACCGAATTTGCAAATAAATATGAGAAAAAAGTACTTTTTTTAAATTAAAACGTTATATAAAAAGCAGGGTAAGAAAAGTTCTCTACCAACTTTTCCTATCCTGCTTTTCTTTTAATACCTATAATTATACCCTAGCTGTTCTAGATAACTCCATGTCAATACCATATGTAAACTGTAACTCTTTGCAAACATCCTTGATTAGGATGTCTACATTATACTTATCATTAAATTCAAGGACCGCAGTTTCTACTTCCTCATACGTATATTTGTATTCACCAGTAATGACACTTTTTAAATCAAAGCATTCATTGATACAAAGCTGAACGAGAAGCTGATCATACATAGCGGACACATCTTCTTTTTTCCATAATAGTTCTTTTACATATAACCGATCAAACATCACGCTTTCTCGATTACATTCCGTTAAAGTCCGGGTCATTGCATGTAATTCACGATATAGTTCAGAAATATTTGTATTGAGACGAATCAATTTGTCCACGCCATTTTCGTACAGCATTTCATCCACCCCCGTATGTTCCTTTTTCCTATTATAGCAAGAAAATTCTAAAAATAGGTTTTTTCTTCTGAAATATTAGGAAACTTATTTAGATTGTTTTACAATAAATCTAGTGAAATAGAAAGGAGTACGAAAGTGAATAAAAAATTATACTACACCGATGCCTATCAGCAATCATTTACAGCACAAATTATAAAACAGGACTATGATAACGCAGGAAATTTATATGTTACTTTAACAGAGTCAGCCTTTTATCCAACTGGCGGCGGCCAACCACATGACACAGGAACATTAAATGATGCTTCCGTCACCAATGTTGAGGAAGTTGAAGACGAAATTCGTCATTTTATATCAAATGAATTACATACAAAAGAAGTGATAGGTGAAATCAATTGGCAACGTCGTTTTGATCATATGCAACAACATACAGCACAGCACATCCTATCTGCTGCCTTTTGGGATCATTTTGACATTCCTACAATTGGTTTTCATCTCGGAAAAGAAACAATAACAATTGATTTAGACACGCCTGAACTTTCGGTAGAAACAGCTACTAGCGCACTCCAGATCGCAAATCAAATCGTCTTCGAAAACCATCCTATCCATATCAAATGGATGAATTTAGAGGAAGCAAAACAGTTGCCTCTCCGAAAAGAACCAACCATTACAGAAAATATTCGTGTTGTAATGATTGAAAACTACGATTACAACGGGTGTGGCGGTACACATCCAAAATATACAGGTGAAGTGGGACCAATTCATATAATGGGCTGGGAGCGAAATAAAGGTGGCATCCGTTTAACATTTGTTGCAGGATGGCGTGCACTCAAGTTATTGGGACATTATCAACAAATTATTAAAGACGTTTCCAAACAGTTAAACAGTAGTGAAAATGATATTTCAAATAAAGTAACCCAGCTGCTTACCTCTCAGAAAGAAAGTGAAAAAGCACTACAAACTATGAACGAAAAACTACTATTCGTAGAAGCAACTGAATTACTGCAAGAATCCCAAAACATACATGCTGGCACACTCATTTCTAAAGTCTTTAGAAATCGTTCCATGCAGGAAATCACGAAATTATCAGCTATTATTACTGAAC
The DNA here is from genome assembly GCF_000482345.1 of Bacillus sp. UNC437CL72CviS29. Taxonomy (NCBI): domain Bacteria; kingdom Bacillati; phylum Bacillota; class Bacilli; order Caryophanales; family Bacillaceae; genus Bacillus; species Bacillus sp. UNC437CL72CviS29. The sequence goes on from NZ_AXVB01000009.1 coordinate 183,714, forward strand.
AAAATGAACACTCGATTACATACCTGGTTACTGAAAGCGGAGAAAAACTACAATGTGTTCTTGCATGCGGAAAAGAAGTAACAGCAAACATGAATACAATTTTAAAAAATGCTCTCCCTGCTATTGAAGGAAAAGGCGGTGGTAATCAAAAAAGTGCTCGCGGCGGCGGTAAAGCAGTTGTTACAGGAGAAGCATTTTTAGCTCAACTTATTCATTTATCACAAAAAATTGTTTGAAATAAAATATAAAGGATAGCTTGATGCTATCTCTGCTTAGAATGAAATAAAATCAAAACCTGGAAGTAATGTTTATAAACCAAAAAAAGTAGAAAACTAGATTTTTTCTAGTATTCTACTTTCTCAAATAATAGAGCAAGCCCTATTCCTCCACCAATACCTAATGTTGCAATTACGTATTGTGCCTTTTCTCTTTGTACTTGGTGGAATAAACGAGTCACAAGCATCGCTCCTGATGCACCGTAAGGATGACCAAGAGCAATTGCTCCACCGTTCACATTTAGCTTTTCATATGGAATATGTAGTTCTTGTGCACACGCTACAATTTTCGCAGCAAAAGCCTCGTTCATTTCAATATAATCAACATCGTCTATTGATAGATTCTGATCTTGTAATAACTTTTGCACAGCAAATATAGGCCCACTCCCTGGCAAATGCGGATTCACACCAATAACAGTACTATGAACAAACCGAAGAATCGGGTTATATCCAAGTTCACGAGCCTTCCTTTCCTCCATTACGAGTACAGCACACGCTCCATCATTCACACCACAAGAATTTCCTGCTGTCACTGTTCCTTCTTGTAAAAAAGCCGGCCTTGTTCTCTTTATCATTCGTTCATAATTCATTCCGTACTTTATCGTTTCATCCTCCGTTACATTTGAAGAAATCGGAAGGATTTCTTTTTGTAAATATCCTTTTTTAAGTGCTAGCAATGTTCTTTGATAACTGAAACGAGCATATTTATCTTGCATGTCCCTTGTAATTTTATAATGTTCTGCTACATACTCTGCTGCCACTCCCATATCTGGGTCTCCAATAAAATCAGGTGAAAAACGAGCTCTATTCGGGAAAGAAGATGTGCTTGTGCTTTCTACCCCTCCAGCAATATAACAATTACCTGCCCTACCTTGAATAAGGTGACAAGCCATTCGAATTGCTTCTAATCCTGCACCGCACTGGCGATCTATTGTTACACCTGGTATTTTATAAGGAAGCCTAGCTTCAAGTGCTGATAACCGCGCAACATTTCCACCTGGTCCAACAACGTTTCCCAATATTACATCATCAATTTCATGCTCTATTCCTTTACTTAAGTGCGCCAGTAAAGGTGCTGCCAATTGCTGAACCTCATATCCTTTCAACATTCCATTTTTCTTACCAATCGGCGTTCTCTTTCCATCTACAATAACAGCTCTATTCATAAACTTTCTCCTGCTTTTCAATGATCCTTTTTACTACTTCACGAGCAATTTTCCCACTACTTGTATGAGGGATTTCATCAATAAAATACCACTCTCTTGGAATTTTAAATGATGATAATCGTTGTAAGCAAAAACTTTTCAGCTCTTGCTTTGTAGCTTTCCCCTTCACTATCGCAACAGGCTTTTCGCCCCAATATTCATCTTTCATACCAATAATTACAATTTCTTCAACATGTGGGTGAGTAGATACTACACTCTCTATCTCCTCTGGAAAAATATTTATACCTCCAAATAAAATCATGTTTTTTTCTCTACCCACTATATATATAAAACCTTCCTCATCTTGATACCCTATGTCATGTACAGTCATCCAACCATCTTTTGCAACTTGACAAGATAGATTTCCATTCAGTAAATATCCCATAAAAAACTGATTACTTTTCACATAAACTGTTCCAATTTCACCTTGCTTTAATTCTCTACCCTTTTCATTACATATCCGAACTTGCACATTATGACATGGCTTTCCAACTGAAGAGGCTTTTCTTTCACTTTCTACATCTGTTAGTGCTGTAACAAAACTTAATTCAGAAGCACCATAAAATTCATATCTTTTTGCATACGGAAATACGGCTTTTACTTTCTGTTTTGCTTCAGTTTCCCATTTTGCTCCTGAAGAAATAATTTTTATCTCTTGCTCTATAATACTTTCTTCTTTATATAATGCCTCTAGCATCGTTGGAACGGTATACATCACTGAAATCTTCTCTTGTTTTAATATAGATAACACACGATTTGGAATGAACTTTTCTACTAGATACACTGTTTGTCCTAAATATAGTGCACTTATTGCCCCGTATAAAAAAAGAGAGTGCACCAATGTACCCGCAAGCAAAACAATGTCATTATTTTTCATATGGAAATCATGCAAATTGCAATCAAAGCTATGAACCCAAGAATCCTGTGCACGAAGAAATGCCTTTGCCTCGCCAGTTGATCCCGATGTAAACCCCATATAGAAAGGGAGATTTTGTACACTTTCTGAAGAATGATACGTATTTAACTGATTACCCACCAGCTGATTCCATTCATTGATAGAAAGTACAGTTCCATTTATTCGTGGCAATTCATTCATGTTACATTGCTCAGCCGCAATGACAATAGTTGGATTTGCTAACTTCAACCTTGTTTCAAGTTCATCCTGCTTCCACTTTAAATCAAGTGGCACACAAACCCATCCTGCCAATGTAGCACCTGCAAAGATTTGTAAAAATTCAATACGATTCTCTAATAAAATCGCAACCGTTTTATTCATAGTTTTTTCTTTATTGAGCCAATTTGCAACTTGGCAAACAGATTCATGCCATTCTTTATATGTTATTCGTCTATCTTTTTCCTGGATCGCTATTTTATCCGGATGTATACAAGTATGTTTCCTATAAGGCGATGCAATCCCCACTACTATTCATCCTTTCCTTTCAGATAACAAAAAGAAACACGCTAATACGTGTTTCCTAGATTTTATAAAGTCTCTTACGTTCTTTAGCGAGCATTTGAGATTTTAGCATTCTTTACAGCAGGCGTAATAATATGTTTCAGTGAACGATGTAATCTAGGTACAAGAAATGCTGCAATCACAGCTTTAATGAAATCACCTGGCAAAAATACGACACTTACTTTAATCGCTTTCCATACAGAAATATCCATGATAAATGATTGAACAGCCACGCCAAATATATAAACAACTAGAATTCCACCAATTATATTAATGAAAAATACTTTTATAACAGATACATGACGTAAGCGTTCTACAAGGTACCCTATCACGAATGCTCCAACAACGTATCCAATTAAATAACCTGCACTCGGACTAACAAATACACCTGGACCACCGCGACCACCAGCTAATAATGGCGCTCCTACTCCAACAACAAACAAGAAAACCATTTGACTTAATGCCCCAAGGCGAGATCCAAGCAATCCTCCTGCAAGCATAACACCAAGAGATTGCAATGTAATAGGAACAGGTGTAACAGAAAGCGCAATTGGTGGTATCAGTCCTAACACACCCATAATTGCACTAAATAAAGCGACAAAAACTAAATTCTTTGTATTCATGTATTTATTTCCCCTGTTTGTAAACTATAAATTATGATAGGATAACATATCATTGGAGTTATCTTACCTTTTCTCTTACATTATTGTCAACAATTTTATAATTTTAGTTAACAATTAAAACCACTATAAACAGGATTCATGTATAAGAAGAGGCGACTCCTGCTGATGGGAGTCGCCTTTTCTTATACATTATTTTTCGCTACTTTTATGCAAATTCTCTAGTTCTTTTCGTAATGTTTGTTTTAAAAATTTCCCAACCGATGTTTTAGGAATTTCCTCCATAAACACAATATCATCTGGCAACCACCACTTTGCAAACTGTGGTTGTAAAAATTCATATAATTCTTCTTTCGTTACAGACCTATTTTGGTTTTGTACAACACATGCAATAGGACGTTCCTGCCACTGAGGATGAGGAACCGCGACAACAGCAGCTTCAAATACCGCCTCATGTGCCATTAAAGCATTTTCTAAATCTACAGATGAAATCCACTCACCCCCACTTTTAATCACATCTTTTGTACGGTCAACAATTTTAACACAGCCTTCCTCATCAACTGTAACAACATCCCCTGTATATAACCAACCATCACGGAATCCTTCTACAGTGCGTTCATCGTTATAATAACTTGCAGCAATCCACGGTGCCCGTAAGCACAATTCCCCCATCTCAGTTCCATCCCACTTCACTTCTCCGTTTACTCCAACTACTTTCATCTCAACACCTGGCACAAGATATCCTTGTTTTGATCGAATTTCAAGTTGGTCTTCGTAAGATAAATTTGTCTCATAACTTTTTAACCTTGCAAGTGTCACAAGTGGACTTGTTTCAGTCATTCCATATGCATGGACAAATGGTACATTATACTTTTGCTCAAATGCTGCAATCACACTTTTAGGAGCTGCAGCACCCCCACATAAAATCCGTTTCATACTTGATAAATCGTAACGATTATTTTCTAATTCCTGCAAAACACCAAGCCAAATTGTTGGTACACCAGCAGCCAAAGTTACTTTTTCATTCTGTATCATTTCAAGCAAAATTTTCGGTGTAAACATTGGACCAGGTAACACTTGTTTCGCGCCAAACCACGTTGCCGCAAAAGGCAGCCCCCAAGCATTGACGTGAAACATTGGAACAATTGCCATTGCTGCATCACTTTCAGATAATGCTGCTGTATCCGCGAGTCCTAGCGCCATACAATGCAGTACTGTACTACGATGCGTATATACAACACCTTTTGGGTTACCTGTTGTCGCAGACGTATAACACATACCTGCTGGTGTGTTTTCATCAATATCTTTTAATAATGAAAAATCAGGATCTCCTTCTGCGAGTAGTTGTTCATAGTGATAAAGAGGTTCTAATGAAGTTTCTGGAAGTTCTTTTTTATCACTCATAATGATGTATGCTTGTACAGTTGATAATTCACCTTGAATTTTTTCAACAAGTGGTACAAGATCTTCATCAATGAGTAAAATACGATCTTCTGCATGTCTAATAATATAGGAAATATGCCCAGGAGATAAGCGAATATTAATAGTATGCAAGACAGATCCAATGCCCGGAATTGCGAAATACGCTTCTACATGTCGATGATGATTCCAAGCTAAAGTTCCAACTCGTTCCCCTTCTTTTATCCCTAATTTTTTTAACGCACTAGAAAGTCTTCTCGTTCGTTCTCCTAATTGCTTGTATGTTAAAGTTGTGATCGTATCATGTGTACGCGAGACAATTTCTTTTTTTGGAAACAGCTTTTCTGCCCTTTCTATCATAGAACTAATTGTTAATGGTACATTCATCATCATATTTGTCCCAACCTCCCGTTAAAGCGTTTTCATTTTTAAGTATTATACCAAACTTTCATGTTCTAAAGTTTTATTTTTTCTGTATTTTCTGAATTATTTCCAAAGAAATAATTCAGCTTCTCTCATAATTGAAAAGAGAGTGGCTACATGAGAAACCTCCTCTCTTTATCTTTTGATAATATGTATCGAACGTAATATCAATCGATTCTTATAAAGACTTGGATATAGATACTTTTCTTCTATCATAGTGGTTTCTGCTTAAATTTTTGATAATTTCGTACTTTCATTAAAAGTACACTTCCACAATCCGTACAAATATAAGCATCAACTGGAGAAGAAGTAAACATTGTCTCTTTCTTTCTTATTTGTGCATATCCCACAAACTCACCTTCTCCAATATTGGTAGAACCACAATAAGAACATGTATCTACCTTCATCTTTCGCATGAGAGCACCACCTTTGTTCTGTTTCTACTCCCTTCGACAGTAATCTTCCATTTTCCTTCCACAAAAAACTTCCTACTTCTCCTAAATTTTGAAAGGAAAAATAGCATTAGAGTCGTATTCTTACATCGTAATTTCCAGCACAATGGCTGTCATATCTTATTAATCCAAAAACGAATTCATAGCGCTTTAAAATCACCTTGTAAATTACTTGTTGGTCAAGCACATTTTAGGAGTGTAAGTCAAAACAATATGGAACACTGTGGTATGAACATTGCTTATGCAAAATCAATTTGGACTCTTGAACTACCCCCACTTAACAGTCTAACAAACTGTTTGAAGTGGGGGATTCCTACGAACACCAAAGTATCCTTCGGCTTTATAAGTAGGCAATCCCCGTAGTCTCTATGGTTAGAATCCTTAAGGCCTCTTTTCTCAAATTTTGTCCTGCGTTGGCATCTCTATCATGATGCATACCACAAGAAAGACACTTCCATTCACGCAACTCTAGATCTTTCACGTCTTTGTTTTTGTTACCACAATGCGAACAAAGTTGAGAGCTGGCGAATGTTTTGGATACCACGACAACTTGTTTTCCATACCACTCTGCTTTATACACAAGCATCGCTCTGAATTGTGACCAAGATACTTCTTGAATCGCTTTCGCGAGCTTGTGATTCTGTAACATATTGGATACTTGCAAATCTTCTATCCCAATCACATCGTGGTTTTTGATGATCATCGTAGAGAGTTTTTGCAAGTAATCGGTTCTTGCATTTGTGCTTCATTCATGTATACGAGCCACTTTGATTCGCTGTTTATGCCAGTTCGCTCCTCCTTTTATACGACGAGACAAAATATGTTTCACTTGGATTCCTTCTGACAGTAGCGCTCAAAATACGTCCTTCTACCTCACGACTTTTGGCAAACGTGACAAGGCCAAGTTTCGGTAACTTTATTTTATTCCCCACAATCGCGAGGTTCCCATTTGTGCGCTTCGTTGTATAAGATTGAACTTTATTGTTTTTCGACTTAAACCGAGGTGCTTTGTTTTGTTTGTTGAAGAATCGTGAATACGAGTCAGCGAGGTTGTGAAGAGAAGATTGAAGAGCCGTCCTGTCCACTTCTTTGAGCCATACAAATTCTGGATTCGAGTCAATATTTTGGCCACAAAAAAGTTAAATCTAAGCTATTTTTTTAGCCAGATCTTCTATTGCTTGGGGAGTTTTATAACCAATGCTACTATGAATTCTCTTGCGGTTATACCATCTCTCGATGTATTGAAATAATGCTAAGTTTGCTTGTTCAAATGTGAAATATTTTGTACGATATACTTCTTCTTTAAAAGGCATGAAAGGACTCAATACAAGCGTTATCATACGAACAGCCTTTCTTACTGAAAGAAAGTTTGATTTTAAAACTCGCGAGTAAGGTGTAAGGTTTGAAATTCCTGACTTGTATATTGAGTTCCTAAGTCAGTATGTAGAATGAGATCTTCTGGTGGTTTCTGTGTATAGTAAGCGTTTTCTAACGCTTTTACCACAAGAGTTGTTGTCATATTTCGTGAAAATGAATATCCAACAATTTTTTTAGAATACAAATCCATCACAGATGCAAGGTAACACCAATCATCTTTTTGCGTGTGAATATAGGTAATATCCGCTACCCACTTTTCATTTATTGTTGTTGTAGAGAAGTCCTGTTCTAATAGATTTGTCCGTTCTTCTACAGTTGATTTTGATGAATGTGGTTTGTATTTTTTTAAGATAATAGAACGAACATTTTCTTTTTTCATGAGCCGTTGTACACGCTTTATGCTTACTTGTACGCCTTGCTTTAACAGTGTTTGATGAATCTTTGGTGCACCGTAACGTTCCTTGCTATCTTGATGAATTTGTTTGATTTTTTTGGTTAATTCTTTATTTTCACGGCTACGCTTTGACTCTGTTTTATGCTGAGATTGGTAGTAAGAATTTCTCTCTATCCCAAGAGTTTGGCACATCATATGAACAGAGTGCGTTTCTTTTTGATAATCAATAAATTGATGTAATTCTGTATCTTCTATTTTCTCGCGAATATGGCCATAGCTTTTTTTAATATTTCATTTTCTTCTTTTAAACGAAGCATTTCTTTTTTCATTCGTTTTAGATCTTCTAGTGTTATTTCATCTTCATCAACTGATGTGATAGGAGAATATATTTTAATCCATTTATAAATGGTTACCTCTGATACGCCATACTCGCCGCTTAATTGTTTGAGAGGTTGTCCTGAACGATATAATTCAACAACCATTTTTTTAAACTCTTCATTAAATTTCTTGTTTGTCATACGGACACTTCTCCTTGAAATCCATTGTAAGGACTTAACTAAGTTGTGTCCATATGACTATACTAACTCTATATTAACCCTTGGAATATGTAAAATAAATTGTTTAAAGAAACGGAGATTTACTAATATTAATTATTCGCTATCCGAAAATGAAACAACTTTATTATTTTTTTACAAGAACCGAAAACGGTCGTTTAAGGACCTTTATTGAGTTCTAATAAAGCTAACAGAAATATGGTCAAAAAACTGTTCCAAAACTCACTGCCAAAAACAAAGTGCCGTAACAAACATTAAATATCGTTTATGGAACCTTTTTAACGTATGGTAAAACCAAATTTTTCAACTTAGAAATCCCTTAACGTACGAAATCCGCGAAATGTTGGTGCTACTCCATGCCCATCAAGTTAAAATCTCATAATACCCCCATAACGAAAATTTGACCTTTTTACAGCTATTTATGAGAGTTCAGCTCATTTTTTTCGTTTTGGGGAACAATTCATTTCTTAAGTTGATGGACATCCGGCTGTACCCCCATATTATCATTATGATCTTAATACCATTACTATTTGGGTCCGTCCTGGGCCCCAAACCCTTATTGTAGAAAGAAAACCACCGGCATTAGACCGATGGTTCTGACTTAGAAAGCAAAGCAAGTACAACCAATACCCCATTTAGTTCCATCTTTTCCTATTACGGTATGAGTGTGTTGATGGAGAGGGTTACTGCAACTATGTAACTTGTGATCATGGGCATCGTGAGAAAGTATATTGTGGGCTAGGTTAGCACCACCATAACCATAAACTCCCGTCGGTGCCCAATCAGGTGATGCTGGCGGCAATTCAGGTGATAAATTTTTAAATTCATCATTCCCATAAACAACCTGACCACCCATAATGGTGAGTAATGATTCAAGGTCTTTGATTTCTTCTTCTGGTACAGTAAAGTAGTCAGCAGACAATACAGCAATATCAGCAAACTGACCTACTGCAAGGGTTCCCTTTTTACCTTCATCACCAGAGAACCATGCACTTCCTTTGGAATATAGTTCCAGGGCTACTTTTCTGTCAAGTTTATTCTTTTCATCGTATATCGAAAGACCACCAATGGTTTTTCCGGCAACCATCCAATAAAGAGCAACCCAAGGGTTATAGCTGGAAACCCTGGTTGCATCACTACCGGCGCCAACAGGTATACCCAGGTCTAGCATACGATAAATCGGGGGAGTACGTTTTGCAGCTTCTTTTCCGTATAAATCAACAAAGTATTCACCTTGGAAAGCCATGCGATCTTGGATGGCAATACCGCCATTTAAAGCCTTAACACGTTCCATACTACGATCTGAGATTGTTTCTGCATGGTCAAACCACCAGCGTAGACCATTGAAAGGAATTTCTCTGTTGACTTCCTCAAAAACATTTAAGAAACGTGTTATTGACTCGTCATAAGTTGCATGTAAACGGAATGGCCAACGGTTTTCCACCAATAGAGAAATTACTTTCTTTAAGTCAGCTTCCATCACCGTAGCTAGTTCGGGCCGCGGCATTTGAAATTTTTCAAAATCGGCTGCCGAGAATACTAACATTTCCCCGGCACCATTCATTTTATACTTATCATTTCCTTGACCCGGAGAAACAATTTTTGCCCATGAAGCAAAGTCTTCATATTCATGATTTGGATTTTGCGTAAATAGATTATACGCAATACGCAAAGTTAATTGTTCTTTCTCGGCTAAATGTTCAACAACTTTGTAATCATCAGGATAATTTTGGAATCCACCACCTGCGTCAATGGCACTTGTGATACCTAATCTATTTAATTCGCGCATAAAATGGCGAGTTGAGTTAATCTGGTCGTCAAAATTAAGTACTGGAGCTCTACCCAAACTTGAATAAAGAATAGAAGCATTAGGATTAGCAATCAAAAGACCCGTTGGATTACCTCGTTTATCCCGGTCAATTAAACAGCCCGGAGGGTCTGGGGTATCTTTTGTGTATCCCAGTGCACGCAGCCCTGCACGATTTACAAGTGCTCTATCGTAAAGATGTAGCACAAAGACAGGTGTGTCTTCAGAAACAGCATTAATCTCTTCTAAAGTTGGCATCCTTCGCTCTTTAAATTGAAATTCAGACCAACCTCCAACTACTCTTACCCACTGAGGAGCAGGTGTACGTCTTGCCTGCTCTCTAAGCATTTCCAGAGCAATAGCAAGTGATGGTACACCTTCCCAACGCAATTCCATATTATAATGTAGACCACCACGAATAACGTGTATATGAGAGTCATTCAAACCCGGAATAGCTCTCTTTCTTTTAAGATCTATTTTTTTGGTTTTTTCTGTGACACTATCAAGAAGCTCATCTCCACCTACTGCCGTGACTAAGCCATCAGTTATGGCGATAGCTGATACCTCAGGTTGAGATGGGTCAAGGGTAGTGATTTTTCCGTTATATAAGATCATATCCGGCAAATTCATGTTTACACCTCATCTACTTCCTATTATTCTGTAACCATGGATGAAATATTTTACCGAGAATCGGCATGACTACCCATGATAGCAAGGAAACTATACATATAGAAACAAAAAAAGCTGATATAATAGGATTCATATTTTTTATAATAGGTCCTATTACTTTAGGCACCAACATACTAATAGGCCATACACCAAGAACAGTAACAATAGACATTTTCCATTTTGGCGGTGGAACTGGCGTTTTCGGAGTAACAAACCAATAAGCCAAACTGTTTTCAGTTTTGTAAGTTGGATTAGTTGCTTGAAATTGTTCTGCTTTTTTTAACAAATCTCGACGAATATCTGATTCTTGCCAAGAACGTAGATGCTCATACGTATCAAAGCGAAAAATAACAGTATACTCTCTGGATCCGTTATTGGGGACTATTAAATTTACGCCTAAATGCCCTGGGAATTTAGTAGCGGCAGCTTCGATTTCATGTCTCCATGTTTCAAACTGTTTTTCTTTACCTTCTTGAATTTCCCATGTAACAATCGTTGTTACTGGACCGCTAACATCCATTGTGTTCCCTGTATGGGTTTCTCCGACAGTCACTCTTTCTTGGTTCATAATTTCCTGCTTGGAAGCGCGCCATGCACCATAGTATATGCGTATTCTACGCCTTGACCATAAGCGCCAGTGTGTTCTTTCACAATTTCCATAACAGCATCATAAGTGTCTTTGCGTACCCAGTCACGTTGGTATTCAAGTAAAACTTGGATTGCTGTCACTGGAATTGCACCAGCTTGTTCTACACGACGCATAGCAGCGTTATGTGCTGTCAAACTAGTACCACCTGAAGCATCATCAACTGCATAAACCTCATAGCCAGCTTTAATTGCTTCAAGCACAGGGAATGCAAGGCAAACTTCAGTCCAAAGTGCTGCAAATATTAATTTCTTTCTACCTGTTGCTTTAACTGCCTCAACAAATTTTGGATCTTCCCAAGAGTTCATTGAACTACGTTCTATAATTTCATGGTTTGGGAATATGTCAAGAATTTGTGGCCAAAAATAACCAGAAAAGCTGCGTGTTTCAACTGTAGTAAGAATAGTAGGTACGTTAAAAGTTTTTGCTGATTTAGCAAGCAGCATAACGTTATTAATCAATGTTTGTCTGTCAATACTTGCAACTCCAAAAGTCATTTGAGGCTGAAAATCAATCAAAATTAATGCACTGTTCTCCGGATTTAACAATTCTAAATTACTCATAATAAAACGCTCCTTTTTTTAATTGTTTCAAATTAATTTTTTGAAACTAATTTATTTTCTGTTAATTAAGACTGTAATCGTAAAAATAAAAGCTTTGCTATACTTTTTAATTTAAAAGAGAGCGCTGATTTAATCAGCGCTAAATTTATACTACCCACTTTTTAAAAAGTGATTTAAAGCTATTTCTTTGGAATACATTTATGCATTTTGTTTACTAAGATCTCGCTGAGCTCCCATGTAGCTTCCAATTATATTTTGATAGCCTGGAAGATTACTAGCAAGCAAATTGCCAAAACCTTCGACATCGTTGCGCCAATCGCGTTGTAATTCGCAAGCTACACTAAACCAGTTCATAAGCTGCACGCCACTATGTGCCATACGAGTATTGGCAGCATCTGCAACTTGTTTACTAAAAGTTCCTGAAGCATCAGTAACAGCAAATACTTCATACCCAGCTTTTATAGCAGAAAGTGCCGGGAAAGCAACGCAAACATCTGTAACTACGCCCGCGATGATAAGTTGTTTTTTTCCAGTTTCTTCGATTGCTTTTACAAAATCATCATTATCCCATGCGTTAATTTGTCCAGGTCGAGCTATTTTTGGTGCGTGAGGAAAGAGATCAACCAATTCTTGCATTAAAGGTCCGTTAGGTCCATGTTCAAAGCTTGTTGTTAAAATAACTGGTAAATCAAAAAACTTAGCAGTTTGAGCGAGAGCTAAAACATTGTTCTTGAATTCATCAACACCATAGTCACGTACTAGTCCGGACATAAGACCAGTTTGATGATCCACTAACAGAACAACAGCGTCATCTTTGTTAATACGAGAATAGAGATCAGACATTATGTATTCCTCCTAAAAAATTAAGTAATCGAAGAAAGTTTTAAAAGTGGAATATTATCATAAATTTCTTCGTTTGTTACGATTAGTTTATAAATAAATTGATCGTTAATATTAATTAATCCATAAACTTATGACACATCGATAATTTTCTTAAAAATCTGAAAGATAATATTAGACTATTTTTTTAAATACTCAATCTCCTTTTATTAATCTAAAATAGTGGTTTTATCTATCCAATTTACAAATTGTTGTAAATAACGCTGAAGATAACGTTTTGTTTGTTCGTCAGTAAGCACTTTCTGATCGGAATCAATCTTTTCATGTACTTGGGAAATCAGCACTTTTTGAAATGGAAGAACATGAGCTTGCATGGTTTCTAGTATTTCTCTGATTTGCATTTGAGCATAAACAGTGCCTAATCCCCCAGGAGTTGCACCAATTAAACCAACCGGTTTTCTGCTAAGAACAGCAGATTCCCGAGGTCTTGATGCCCAGTCCAATGCATTCTTTAATACGCCAGGAATTCCAGAATTGTACTCTGGACTTACAATAATGGTACCGTCAACGTCCTGGATAGCAGATTTAAAGGATGTCACTGTTTCTGGAACACTTATTTCTAAGTCTTCATTGAACAAAGGTAGATCATTTATCTCGATCCAATGAAATTGATGGGAATCATCCATCCCTGTTAATGATTGAGCAATGATTCGATTATAAGAGTTTTTTCGTAAACTACCACAAATAAGGCCTATGGTTTTAGTCATATATTCCCTCCTTTTATAAGGTAAACCGATTATACCATTATATACCAAATTGGTAGAAGTAGTTTTACGCCTAGCCATTGTTCCTCATTTACCAATCTGTTTATGCTTTTTTCAAACTTTGCAACAGAACCTAAAATGCCCCCTAATCTATCAGTTAACATTTATTCATTTGTAATCAGTCTTCTAAAAATGATAGCAGTGCTTCATTAAATTCTTTGGCATGTGTTGCATTGAGCCCATGTGGACCACCCTTTATTAAAGCTACCTTAGAATTAGGAATTGCTTCATGTGTTAGCTTCCCACTATATTCAAATGGAACTGTTGCATCTGAATCACCATGAATAATAAGGGTAGGTATATTAAACATGGCTAAATCTCCTCTGAAGTCCGTTTTGCTGAAAGCAGTGATACAATCTAGTGTTCCTTTAGGCGATGCACCCGCTGCAATATCTCTATTGTAAAGCCGGAATGGTTCACTGACTAAGTCAGTTCTATCTCCAGCAGCAAAAAATCCTCTCGTAAACTCATCAAGAAATGCTAGGCGATCATTTTTTACTCCATTTTCAAATCCTTGAATTGCTGCATCATCTAATACTCCCTCAGGATGATCTGCTGACTTGTAAAGAAATGGTGGTACAGCTCCTGCAAATACAGCCTTCTCTACTCTATTTGTGCCATAGTTTCCGATATAGCGAGCTACTTCTCCACCCCCCATTGAAAATCCGACCAGTGTCACATTTTGGAGATCCAAATGCTCTAGTAACAGATGTAAATCAGTAGTAAATGTATCATAATCATAACCATTCCATGGCTGAGAAGAGTTCCCGAACCCTCGACGGTCATAAGTTATGACTCTGTATCCAGCCTCAACGAGAGCAGGAACTTGGTATTCCCAAGATCGGCTACTTAATGGCCAACCGTGAATTAATACTACTGGCTTCCCTGTACCATGATCCTCATAATATAGTTCAATGGGTGTTTGATTTTCGGTTCCTACAGTAATTTTTGCCATTCTTCTACCTCCAAAAAATATTCTGATTACATGTATTTTTCGTCAATAATCCGGATGAATCTCGTAACCTATTTATAAATAAAGCCAATGATGATACCTGTACCTAAAGCTAATAAAACAGAACCAGTTGGACATTTTTGAGTTTTCTATATTAGAAACGTTTTGCTACTTCACGTGCATTTGCAATTGCTGCCTCTTTAATTTCTTGTGCTTTTTCAGGGTTTGCATTCATTCCTTCAACTGCAAGATATTCTGTATCAGATACACCCATAAATCCTAATACAGCATTTAAGTGTTGACGACCAAAGTCCATTACTGCATATGCTCCTTCAGAGTAAATGCCACCTGTAGCTTGAATGTGAAGTGCTTTTTTATCTTCTAATAATCCAACTGGACCATTTTCAGTATATTTAAATGTTTTACCTGCGATGGATAGGTTATCTAAGTATGCTTTTACTACTGGCGGATAGCTAAAGTTCCACATTGGTGTTACAAATACATAACGACCTGCATTCATAAATGTTTCTAAGTTTGTATTCATTGCTGCAATTTTTTGCTGTTGGCTTTCGCTTAACGTTTCAAAGCCTTCACCTGCTGCGAATTTCCCCCAAGCTGCAAATACTTCTGTATCAATTTCTGGTACAGTTGTGTTAAATAGATCAATTGTTACAACTTCATCTTGTGGATGTTCATTTTTATACGCTTCGATAAATGCTTCCCCTACTGCCATACCGAAAGATGCTTCTGCTGAATTTGGATTTGCTGTAATAAATAGTACTTTTGTCATTTTTATTCCCTCCCTCAGTAAATATCTTTAATTAAAGACTTTCTCCCGAAAAGTAAATCACTTACCTTATGTAAGTATAATACACAACCATTATTTTCCTGTCAATAAAAATAGTTACTTTTTTAAGTAAGTTAGCGAACTCTCCTATCTCGTTTTATTAAATGGGGTATCGCCACATGCCCATCAAGTTAAAATCTCATAATACCCCCATAACGAAAATTCCACCTTTTTACAGCTATTTATAAGAGTTCGGCTCATTTTTTTCGTTTTGGGAAGAATGTATTTCTTAAGTTGATGTCGATGGGGTATCGCCAACATTACGCGGAAAACATACGCTAATACATTTAGTGTGTTTTTTATATTTAGGTTTGTGTACTCAAATATGCAAAAACAAATCATCATAAAAGAGAGTTCGTTTTTGCGTTTTTGGAGGGTATCAATCTGTCGATAAATTGATATTATCATATGCTTGGTGTTGAGATATTGAGAAATAAAAATGTCATTTTATTAAGAGGAAAAGTGGATTTTGCGTTTTGGCATTGCTGGAGGATCAGCGTTAAATTCAATGTACAGCTTCACTATTCATCTTCTTGCTCCATTTTGTAACGGGGTCTTTTTATTGTAGTAGAAAAAGCAACCTTCCGAGTGCTCATAGGGGTACCGTCAACAGAACTATTTGTAGTCCTGCCGACAAAACACAGATTTTATACGCTAAGACAGTTTCTAAAAGTGAAATCTCATCTTTGCTACTGTAAAAAAATAACTAGCCCCCCACAAGAGGGGCTAGTTAACGTAAAATTCGTTCTTGGAAGTAAGGCAATGTAATTCATTTAAACATTATTTAATATTCATTAGTACTAAGCGTTTTTATAAATTCTTTTATTATTGGAAAGTCAGGAGGACTGATATTACTTGGAAGTTCACGAATGTCGAAAAAGTGTAGATTTTTAACTTCTTTTTTGTCTATTTTTAATTCACCTTCATAATCATTGCATATGTAAGCAGCAACTACGTTATATACTTCATCACCGTGAGGATATTTGTAGTAAAATTCTTTGCCAGAGAAGGTATTAAACAATCTTAAATTATTGGCTATTAAGCTTGTTTCCTCATACAATTCTCTCTTTGCTACTTCTTCTAAGGTCTCTCCACATTCTAACGAACCTCCTGGTAATCCCCAACAATTATTATCCTGCCTTAACTGTAATAATAATTTATGATTTTTATCTAATAAAACGACGCATGCTCCTGTCATAATTAACGGGCGACTACCTACTATTTTTCTTAAATCCATAATATATCCCATAATAGACTCCTAAAAACAGATTTTTTTGTGTATTCAAAATTAATTATAAATGCAATTCCTTTTTCATGTACATAGAATAGATAACCTTTTAATTATCGTGGTTATAGATTGTATATTCGATACATTAATAATTAACATAACGTCTCATTCTCGGAAGTTGTTTTTAAAAATATGTTGGATGGTTTAGCCATTCTTCAATACCAACGGAACCTTGAACTGATAGTAAACGATATAAATATCTATATGGTTTTCTAACATAAGTTAAATCAGGAATATCCTGTACAGATATATATCCTCTAATAAAGTCTTCAGCACTCTTCTTATCCAATACATATTCTAAGGCAATAAAATCTAACTCTCTAGGTGCTACAGCATAAGCTTCTGTATCTACTAATCCGGTAATTTCAGTTCCATTGCTTAAAAATTGTGTGGGATCCATGTCGACTAAAATAAAATTACTTTCTGTTGGAGTAGGAATCCTTTTTAATAACAATTGCATTTCAGGAAGAACCTCTAATATTTTTTGGTTATTTTTATAAAATCTCTCAGTTAGCTGTTGCATTATGTTTATAAGCGTACTGTGAAAATCTTTTATGGTAAGCATCTTGAATAGATGTCTCTCGTTCCCAAATATACATATATACGCTCCTTTTCATAATAAAAGGTCTAACATGTTTACAAATATGTATACAAGTTAGACCTTACAGATTGAAACTATTTTATTCTTTTTCTGCTTGCTTTTTTCTTCTTGTGTTAACTCAGGTTTTGCAACTGTTGTTCCTTTCACCATTCTCGCAGCTCTCATGCTATCACCTCCTCTTATCTATGAATAATAAAAATGTAACATAGAATTTGTACACATGAAATTGAGGAAATTTAAAATAATAATACTTTGTTTTGAGGATACTTCAAAATACTTGCATGATAGTGCTGTGACGAGTCCTAATCAATAAGATTTTTCTCTGAGCGGTAACTTCATTTTTAAATATTTATGAATTATAAAATGTATAATAATCTGCTGAAAAATTAGTTTAAAATTAAGTATTAAGGCAACTATTTGAAATCTAATTGTAATTCAGCTTTGTCGTTTGTCAGTGTATTAGCAGAATTACAATTTCCAGAGTAGATAGCTCTTGCTTCATCACACGAATCAGCTTTTTCACATCCTATTAATATACTTAATGTTATAAACGATAATAAAATCTTTTTCATTATAATACACGCTCCATACTATTTGATTTAAAATACTTTAAAATTTGAAACCTAGAGTACGCTAAATTACTATTTAGACTCACACAAATGATCTGCACATAAATTCATCTTTGATATGCAGATCATTTGTATGAGCAAATTCACTTTAGTATTATGAAGGAACTTTCTTAGTAATCAAATTTTATTCTAATTCCATAGAAAACCCACAAAGAACAATGTTCTCTGTGGGTTTTGTTTATTTCAAAAAGGCTTGGGGGAAGCTCGATTTGATTAATTTTATTTTTCTAACACATCTGAGCGAACTAATTTTAAATCATCTGTTTTAATTGCACCTGTTGAAGTAGATGATACTTTTACTTTTGTAGATGTGTCCCAATAATGGCCACCTTGCCAGAACTGTGCGAAAGGTGATTTTACTGTTTTGTTTACAATTCCAGTAGCTACTGAACCTGGTTTTAATGAATATTCAGCAGTAACTTGATATAATGCAGCTGTAATGGATCGATCTGATTCGTTAGTAAGACTAAACTTACGAGATACTGTTTGTTCTTCACTTAATGAGATACTTGTACCAAATGTACTTTGGAACTCATAACTTGCTCCAATTTCAAAAATATCTTCAATACCAACACCTGCATTTACACCCACAGTGTGAGCAAATGATTGTGATTGTTCATTTGTCAGACCTGTTTTGATGTCAAATGTTACTTCATATCCTGTATTTTTAGCTGGAATGGATGCTGATCCACCAGGAACTTTCTTCAAGTATTTCTTTTCTGTTAATACAGCATCTTTTAGTGGGTTAAATGGTGTCTTTGCTGAATAACCAATTGTTACAGCCTTTTCAGCGCCCCAATTATTGTCACCCCAAATGACTTGGATTCCAAGCTCATCTAAACTTTTCTTTCCAAATTCTTCTAGAATAGCCCTTTTTAAGCCGCCTTCTCCTTCAAAAAATTCTGGATTAAAAAAGTCATTTTCAGCATCACTTTTTTCGTAGTATTTAGAGTGTAATATTTTTTGTACATCAGGATCATTTGGATCTTGCGCATATCGAGTTTGGAAAAAGCTTTCTAATGTTTCCAGAACAAGTCCTTTTACAAAAGATTCTCCATAAGTACTTCCAAAGTATTCTTCAATTTGAGATGGGCTATATCCCATGAATTGTAAATCGTAATAAAATCTAGGTGGTGGATCCATATGTTTTAGCTCTTTATTTCTCCAATCCCCAATAATTTT
This sequence comes from Bacillus sp. UNC437CL72CviS29, assembly GCF_000482345.1. Lineage (NCBI taxonomy): Bacteria > Bacillati > Bacillota > Bacilli > Caryophanales > Bacillaceae > Bacillus > Bacillus sp. UNC437CL72CviS29. The sequence continues at coordinate 202,737 of NZ_AXVB01000009.1, forward strand.
ATTGCCATTTACATAAGAATAATCTAAATATAGATATTCAAGCGGTTTTGCTTCCTTGATGTGTGGTGGTGTAACAGATGGAAAATTCGCTTTAATAATATTATTATTGATATAATTTGCATCAAACTCTTGGTTTACATTAGAATTTTCTTCTGATACTTGTCCTTCTTTAAGGTTTAATGATGGATTTTCTTTTTCAACAGAAGTAACTGCGTTAGAAATTGCAGATATTGCACTTGCTTCTGCTTTTAAAGAAAAAACTGGACTTGCTAGAACAGCAAATGCTAATGCTGCGGGAATCACTTTTTTCTTATAAGTCATGTGATTTCTTCCTTTCTTTCCTTATTTTTACGATATAACGTACATTGCTTATACTTCTTTCATACGAATTAAAATGATATATTCGTATATTAATATAAAGTTATAGCAAATCCCTTTCGTAAATGTTACAAAAGTCTTTCATAACCTTATTTATTTTCTAATGTAACAGGAAGAGTAAACCAAAATTCACATCCCTGTTTACCATCTGGACGGTTCCGAACACCAATTTCTCCTTTATGCATTTCTACTAGTGATTTTGCAATGGCGAGTCCAAGCCCAGATCCTCCAGATTGTGAACTTCTTGATGGATCTGTTCTGAAAAATCGTTCAAATATACGTAGTTGTTCATCGTAGGAAATCCCATTCCCCTCATCACGCAAAGTGAATATAATTTGCTGTTTCTGTTTATTTTCCTCTACGATTAACTGAATTGTGCCACATGTAGGAGAATGTCGAATCGCATTATGTAACAAATTATTGATAACTCGAGCTATTTTACATGGCATAATCCAAAGTTTTGGTAATGTATCTGAAACACGTAATTGTAAATCAATCTCTTTATCTTTCAATAGGATAGCATGTGAATCTATTACTTTTAATAGAATACTATCTACATGTATTAAACTTGGATGAAATGCTTCTTGTCCAAGTTCTAACTTAGAAAGTTCAAATAAATCATTAATTAATCCATTTAATCGTTGTATTTCGTTTAGAATTGTCGTTAGGTACTGCTTTTTCATATCAGCATCTGCAATTAAGCCATCCTGTAACGCTTCTATCATCAATTGTATGCTAGCAAGAGGAGTTCGTAAGTCATGTGAAATATTCGCTATCAGCTCAGTACGTTCTTTTTCTCCTTTTTCTAACTTAGTAAAGCTTTCTTCTAATTTTTTTGCCATTTCTTGAAAAGCTGTGGCTAATTCTTTAAACTCATCCGGTTCTTTCCCTATTATGTACATCGTTTCAAAATGTCTATCACTAAATTGTTTGGTTAATGAAATTAAATTTTGGATCGACTTCATAATAGGACGTGTCATTAACCAGTAAATAATGGTTGAAAAGGCCATTGCTATGACTACAATTCCTATGAATAGTTGCGTTTGTTCCGGTCTAAGTAACATTTTCATTTCGCTATACCAAATAGCAATTAGCATAATACTGGTGCTTAATGTATTCATCAATAACAATTGATTCCGTAATTTCATATTGTAGTTCCCCCTTGTTGTAACATAAAACGAATATTAGTAAATCCATCTTATCTTAAACACCTTTCAACTCTCTTTCAAAACTGTAATAAATTTCTTTCAAGACTATCACTAAAGATCAAAAGGTTGGATTAAAGTTGCGAAACTCACATTAAAGCAAAATTAAATTAATATTTTCATAGCATACCCACAGAAACCTTTTTAAAATTTATCGGTTTAAACACAGAAAAAATAGCCACATTATCGTTAACATAAATTAGAAACGAAAATTCACTTGTTTTTCAGATATACGGATTGGACTCCTAGAAAACAATGAAAGTCTTTCGTAATGATTATGAAAGTCTTTTGTAATGCTTGTGAAAGTAATTTGAAATATATTGATAATAAGATAAGTTTATCCTCAATATATTTGCAAAACACTCAATAAACAGTGTATTTTATTTTTCTAATGCAATAAAATTAGAAAAATAAAATTGATCAAACCAAGCTTCCCCAAAGTTTCTTTTTACACAACAAAACCCACAGATTATTTTCTGTGGGTTTTGTTGTGTTTATATTTTATCTTCAAACAAAAGGTTGTTATAGAAATAACTGAGATTTTTAAAGATTAAATGATAAGACAATGTGAACTAAAGTCCATTTTGTCTCTGTTCTTAAGTTGATGGATGTGTGGCGGGACCCCATATACAACAAAATGTTGCAACCATGTTCTAATACAATTTATTTGAAATACCTTCTGAATGACTAGGTATCCAACAATACATCCTAATGTATTCGCAATTAAATCATTGACATCCATACTTCTTCCGTTTCCTATAAAAATTCTTAAACATAATTGTATGATTTCAATGATGCCACTCATGAAAAATCCAATTCTTGCTATGTCTTTCACAGAATGATATTTGTTTTTGAGAAATGGCAAGTATGCTCCTAATGGAAGAAACATAATTACATTTAATACAAACGTTTTGATATCTAACGTGAAAATGGGTATTGGGTTAACGGAGCTATACCAAGGTGCTTGATTCGCGTATTTACCAATATTAATTTCTAAAGGAAAGAGTGTGAAATGAATCACACCCATGACATATATGAAAAAAGTCACAAGTAAAACATATTGCGGATATGTAAATTTTCTCTTTGAAGTACATAAGAATATAGAACCAATCAGAAATACCGGTATGAGAACATGCCAGGATGGAACTTCAAACGTAATTGACATATTTTTCTCCTTTCTATCTATATGAATAAGGGTGGAAATACCCTTACCCTACACGCTAAAAAGCATAAAGGTATTTCTCACATATAGGATAAATACAGTGATAAACGAAACGATGAGTAAATGAAACGTGGTTAATTTTGATTTCATCTCCTATCTCACTGTTTGTTCTCTACATATATCTCTATTGGTAACCCTTCTATCCACTCATTTTCATTTGCTTTACGAGAGTCGTCTTTATCTATATACGGTTTTAAAACAATTTTTTTCGGAATAGAACCATTTGAAATGTAGTTGATGTCTAATGTGTAAGAATCTTTGTTTAATTCTCCAGTAGAATTTAACTGTGCTAATTGTGTACCATTTTCATCGTATGCCGCTACTCGTATTGGTTTTTTCGTATCAAAATGAAAATCTTTTGCTGTAAAAGAAGCGACTACATGGGTTGTAATAGGTGTTGCGATAAGCTTGGATACAGAGAATGTCATATCATCTTTTTCTTTTTGTACCTGTGTTTTCATTCGTATAACATCTGCAACGGTTTTTTGTACCGGTACATTCAGTTCAAATACATGATCCATACCTTCAAATTGTATCTTTAGCTTCGCTTGAAATTCATTTGGTAATTTCGTATATTCTTCTGGATTCATTGTTTGTCTCTCGTCAGCACCTGCTAACTGTACAATAAATGCATTTGGATGTTGTTTTCCTGCCATCTCATAAGAAGCACCTTGCATGAACGGTTTTTCATTCACTTCTACTTGCATACTTTCAATTGTGTTTGTGAGCTTCTTCTTTTGATTTCCTATCACAACTTGCCCATCTTGTATATTCAACCCTTCAACATTAACAACCATCGCTGCGCGTGTTCCGTCAAATATAGATTCACTCACATGTAATTTGAGATTCTGAAAAGAACTTTCACTTTGAACAGCGTTTATCCAGCCCTTTTTACTTGCTTGTTGCAATCCAAGATCATGTTCCAAGGCTTGAAATATTTCACCTACAATCGGAACTTTTTTGATTCCTTCTGCCATAGTTGGAGAAGCAAATCCCGAACAAAATGTCCCGATTCCTAGTAATATACTTACTGTAGCTACCGCAATTCCTTTGTTTTGGAAAAATACAAATCTATTTTTCGCTTTCTGCAAAGGCATATCTTGAATCATTTGATAGGTTTGGTCTAACTTTTGACGTACATGTGAAGACATTTCATACATGTTCTCTTTTTCTTTTTGAATCGTTTTATCGATTTCAAATGGATTCATACTGCATCTTCTCCTTTTCATTTACATTAAATTGATGTAGAAGTTCTACTTTTGCTTGTTGTAATCGTTTTTTAACTGCACTTTCAGAAAGATCTAATGTATCTGCAACTTGTTTTAACGTCATATCTTGAAAATAATGCAAAACAATAACCATTCGTTGTTTCATAGGTAATTTCTCAATGGCATCTTGTATCTCAATCTGTTGATCGTGATGAGAAATAGAAACAGGTTTTTCTATATACTCCATAGGTACTGTTTTAGAACGTTTCGCAATCATCGTATTGCATTCATTAATTAAAATTCTAAATATCCATGTTTTAAAATACTCCACATGTTTTAATTTGTATATCGATTGATATGCTTTCAAAATCGTTTCTTGTAAGGCGTCAGCAGTATCTTCATCGTGCTTCAAAATTGTTTTTGCCGTTTGAAATAAACTATGTTCTATACTTTTAATAAGCCGGATAAAGGCTTCTTTATCGCCACTCTTTGCCGCTAGAACATCTTGCTCAATTATCATGCTTTCACTTCCTTTTTTGTATTCCCTACATAGATTAGACTGTATACAAGCAAAAAAAGGTCACTTTTATTTTTATTTAAAATATTTCATTTTTCTCAAGGATAACAGAGATAGCAATAAAATTTTGATTTAAATGGGTATTTTTATTCCCCAAAAAAGGAGGGATAATACAAAATATGGTTCTGGTGCAAAAAATCTATAAAACTTGGACATACTGATACTATTACTCTAAAAAGGGGTTCTGGTGCAAATAATATGTAGATTAGAAATAGCAGTGTAGATTCCTAATGAAATCTACTACTATGCGGTGAGACCGAAGAGTTGATTGATTCACTTGATTTGTTTTTTGACAGACTTCTCCCCTTGCAAAGTCTGTCCTTTTTTAATCATTCTCATCGCTTCCAGTCCAACCAACACTCGTTTAGCTGATTGAAAAGATTTCAATCCTAACATGGTACGTACTCGCTTCTTGATAAAACGATGATCTTGCTCGATTATGTTATTCAGATATTTTATTCATCTTATTCGGATGTCAGCGAGCATCCGTTGTTCTTTCTTCAATTGTTCTATAGCGATAGGATACGCTGGATTTTTATCAACGGTCACAACACGAGGTTTAGAAACATGAAAAGACTGCAAAGCTTTCTTAAAAAAGCGCTTTGCAGCCTTGTGATCTCTTGTTTTACTGAAGATAAAGTCAATGGTGTTTCCTTCGGAATCAACAGCTCGGTATAAGTACATCCACTTTCCTTTGACCTTAATATATGTCTCGTCTACTCGCCAAGAATCATTCGTTTTCTTAAGATGACGACGAACTCTCTTATCTAGCTCAGGACCATATTGGTGAACCCAACGCATAACCGTTGTATGAGCAATGGATAAGCCCCGTTCCTCCATCATTTCGACTAAATCACGAAAACTGAGGTTGTACCGCAGGTACCATCTCACCGTTAATAAGATAACATCAGGCTGATAATGCTTCCACTTGAATACATGTTCCTTTTCGATACCAATCACACCTTTTCTAGAGTAATAGAATCAGTATATCCAAGTTTTAGAGATTACTTACACGTATATTAAAGTTTTTGCACCAGAACCCATTCCATCCGATGACGAAGTGATACCATCACCCCAATAAGAAGCTAAGGGAAGTTTTTGCTGAAAATTAACCAATACCGCTTGTGTTCGATTTAATGCATCATCATACATCCTCCATTGACTTACATTAGCTAACTGATGATAGGAAATACCTGGTGTAGCTTCTGCCATTTTTGTAAGTCCCACATTCGTTCCCATAGCCATAAGTGAGGCAAGAGAAATGATAATTTCTTCCCCTTTAGGTGGTTTGTTTGTAGATGCATGAATAAATTGTTTTTCAAATCCAGTCCAGTGAGCTACCTCTATCAGTAAGTCTGTGAGTTTAATTCTAGGAAGCATATGATAAAGTTTGCTACTTAATTGCTTTGCTGTTTGTGGGGTATCCTTGTCTAAACGCTGAAGATGCAGGGTTCCACCGCTAATATCTACTCCTTCTAAGGAATGAGCATTTTTAGAAAATGTTGCAATTCGTTCTAATAAAGTCTTTGTTCGCTCCGCCACATACTCATCAGCATGTGTAGAAACTGCTAGGCGAATGCCATTTTCTTTACTGTGATTCCACTCGTTGATAGATATTAAATATTCATCAAAATCTTTATGTTGTCGACTTCCTACAATAGAAATATCACCCGAACGTACATAATTCCGTAGTTCTGTAAATGCAGCTAATTCATAAAAATGCCGATTAATATTTCCATCTTCATCATGTATATATTTTCTCCATCTATTTGTAACAAAGCTCAACGGCGCGCCATTAGGTACTTTTCGTTTTCCCGATTCATTTAATTCATGTATCGTCTCTAAAGCTTCTAATACGTATCTGGCATAATTAGTAGATTGAAATTTTAGTGATTTAAGTAATGTGGGAGTATATTTACGTAGATAATTATATCGACTCTCTAACAAATCCAGATAATCGTAGCTCATTGGCCGCGACAGTTGTTTCGCTTCCTCTACAGAGGCTACAAATTTATCCCAAGGCATAATGGTTTCTAATATGATAAAAGGGTCTACATTCTCTTCTTTCGCTTTGATTAAAGCCATTCCTAAATCTGCATAATGAAGGATTTTTTCGTTTAGTGATTTACCATTTCTTTTGTGCAATTCTTCTTGTTGTTTTCTACCTTTTAGTTGTAGGTTCATCATTTGTTTATCATGAATTTCAAAGGCCTGATCAATTAAATCTTGTGTTAAATCAAGTAAATAAGCTACCAATATGGCATACTTTTTTATATCTTTAAACCTTCGAAATGAATAAGCCTCATAGCGTGCCCCAATTCGAGATAATTGTCGTAAACGATTAGGATGTATACCTTTTGTATCAATATTTAACTGTAAGCCTTTTATATACTCTAAACGCTCAATTACCTTTAAAAAAGATTCTGGTGAAAATTGACCAGGTATTTCTTTTAACCAAGCTAAATATGTTTTTGAAGAATTAGGTATAAAGTGAAGTAAACTGCTTATTTTTTCTTTTTGTAAAAGAGATAAAGAAGATGTAAGCGTTTTAAATATAATTTCTTCAGCTCTTTTGCGCGTTTCCCATATTGCTCGTTCTATCACTGCCATTGAAGGAAGTATAACTTGCCAAGTACGTAATTCTTGCAATGCTGTCTCAATGAGATATGTAGTAGTTCCATTATTTAATGCATGAGATTGAAGAAATTTAGATAATCTTCGATAATCTGTAGTTGTAAAATTACGCAAACCATATTCCTTTCGAATTTCTTCCACATGTTCATACCTTGTAGCTTCCCGCTGGGCATATAGCCTCCAGTCTTCTATACTTGCACCAATTTGTCTCGCTACAAATTCTAAAACTTCGTTAGGAATGTGTTCAATATCCGATAAAGTCCAACCTAAATATCGTAAAACACTTAATTGCATAGCAAAACCCAGTCGATTATAATCCCTCCGATGGCGATTAATGATTTTTTTATCATGCTGGCTGAAGGTAAAGTATGTGCTTAATGTCCATTCGCTAATATCAGAGGGGATTTGCATATAACGCTTTCGTTCTTCTGCTGTAAGAAGTTCTCGCACCCTCACATACATACGAATTCCTCCCCTTTTATTTATCATCAAGCTATTAGGTACGATTTGAATTTTATAGAATCACCATTTGATAGGCTCATATTTCCAAATGGATAGAAATGATGAGACTATCTTTCTGGATAAATTTTATAAAATAATAAATTATCAAAAAATACCATACCAATTGCAATAGTACCACAAAATGCGAATTTCGTACGCTAAGCAATTTTTCATATAGAAAAAACCGATTCCCTACACGTTAAGGATATCGGCTTTTGTTCATGCCATTATTCTTTATCATTTAGAACTTGATAGGTTGTATTTCCTAATTTTATTACGCAGTATCAAAAGAATTTATTATTTATACACAATTCTAAAATACGAATTAACGGTTAATACATAATATCCAAAATAGATTATGCAATATGCAATAATACTAATGGAAATGGGAATAATAATACTATATATAGGCATGTTGTTTATTATTGGTAAAGCAAATAAGCTATGAGTAAGTCCGACTATTATAGGTGAAATAAAACTAAAACTAACTTGTTTCGAAATTGACTTTCTTACTTCTTTTTTCGTAACACCTATCTTACGAAGAACCTCATAGTATTTCTGATTAGCGTGTGCTTCAGATAGTTGTTTATAATAAATAATAGAACCAGTTGCTAGTACAAATATAATCCCTAAAAAGCTTCCAATAAACAATGAGACTCCGTACAGTTGCATAAAATCTTCATTTGTTTCAGATTGCCCTACGTAATACCCTGATACAACTGTACTAACTGCCGTTAAAGCTGTGGCACTTAAGATAGCAATAGTCGCCAGTAATTTGGCATTTCCTTTTACTCGATATAACAACTGTGAAATATTAAGCATATTCATACCGTTAAAATAAATGTTACTCTTACTTCTAATTTTCTGTAATACTATAACAGTATAAGACGTGAATAAACAATAGGTTGCAAGAACAATTGCAATTAAAATAGAAAGCGGAATTATTTTAGGATCCATTAAAGGATTCATAGGGTCCTCAGGGTTCTGCACAAATTTTACGGCTTCACGGAAAAAGAATGCTAAAACATAACCGAATCCAATTAAAATAAGGCCCATATATGCCATAGATTTAGATCCTTTTGGCATACTTTCTCCTTTATGATTCGCTTGGAACATTTCAATTAATGAAAATTGATAAATTAAGCGAGAGTTTTTCCATGCTGTATATAATAAAATCGATAAAAAGACAATAATCGTGTCTATTATGGCCTTTATAGATAACTCGAACGTAATTGGCACATTTAATTTCATCAAACTCATTAGAAGTTCTAAAAATAGCTTAAAGCTTATACTGCCAATCAATATTCCAACTATTAAAGCTACGCCCCCCATTATTAACGTTTCACAAAATAACATCGTACCAATTTGTTTTTTAGTAATACCTAGTAAAGAATATAACCCTATCTCTTTTTTACGTTTTCTTATAAAAAAATTAGTAGAGTAAATAATAAATATGGCTATAAAAATAATGAGTATCACTTTTGAAGACTGAAGAACACTATTAATCATTACATTATTAAGCATTTCTTTTTTTATTTGCGTACTATATCGAAGTGACGCAAATATAAAATAAATCAGCATACTCGAAGCTAAAGATACAAAATAAAGTATATACTCCTTAAAATTTCGCCTTATATTTCGTTGAACGATTTCAATTAAAGTCATTTATTTTAACCTCCTAAAAACTATTTCTACAAAATATACAGTGTTTTAATCACACATTATGTTATAAATGGCCATATTAGATAAGATCATCAGCCTTATCTTCAGAAATGGAAGACATTACATCAATGACTTGTTGGAAGAATTGCTTACGTGTTAATTCTCCACGGTGTAATTCTTTATATAATTCACCATCTTTAATCATAATCACTCGTTTACAATAACTTGCCGCAAACGCATCATGCGTTACCATTAATATGGTTGAGTTATCATATTCATTTAATGACTTCATACTTTCTAATAAATCCGTTGCTGATTTAGAGTCAAGCGCCCCAGTTGGCTCATCCCCAAAAATCATACTCGGATTCGTAACCATGGCACGTGATGCCGCGCAGCGCTGTTTCTGTCCCCCAGATACTTGATAGGGGTATTGACTTAAGATATGATCAATGCCAAACTTCTTTGAGATTTCAAGAACAAGTCGATCAATTTCACTGACCTTCACCTTCGATAAAGCAAGAGGCAATGCGATATTTTCTTTCACCGTTAACGTATCTAATAAGTTATAATCTTGAAAAATGAAACCTAAATGATTGCGGCGAAACAATGCCAGCGTATCATCACTCATTTTTACAATATCTTTTCCATCTATTAAAATCTCACCACTCGTCACATGATCAATTGTCGAAAGAACATTTAATAGGGTTGTCTTACCTGAACCAGAAGGGCCCATAATCCCAACAAATTCTCCTTCTTTTACTTGTAAGTTAATCCCTTTCAACGCTTCAAATGTATTTCCACCTGTGTCATATACTTTTTTAATATTTTTTGCTTCTAGCACTGTTTTCATTTTATATTCCTCTCTCTTTTTAATATTTACAGCCAATAAATCTATATAAAATTAGAATTAAGATTGTTTAAATTTTTTCTTATACCATGAAAATCCTATTTTTTAAAAAGAGTAAATACTCATAGGGGTATTTACTCTTTTCTAAAATATCTTATCTTTCACCTACACTATTATTCATATCTTAGACAATCAATTGGGTCTAGTTTAGCTGCTTTATTTGCTGGAAGTATACCAGAGGCAATGCCAATCAATATAGATATTCCAACAGATAATAGACCGAGATTTACGGAAATAACCAGTGGCCACTCACCTACGATTGCCGACACCCAAGCAAAGAAAATACCTAATCCAAAACCAATTACTCCTCCTAATACTGTTAAAATACAAGCTTCAATAAGAAATTGAATTAATATATTTCCTCTTGTTGCACCAAGTGCTTTTCGAATACCTATTTCTCTCGTACGCTCTGTAACAGATACAAGCATGATATTCATCACACCAATACCTCCTACAATTAAAGAAATACCAGCAATACTAGCGAATACCATTTTCATCATTCGGGCATTTTCTTCCAGCCCTTGACTATATGCTCCTGTATCTGCCACTGTAAATGTATGCTCAAATTCCGGTGCTTTCAATTCATTTAATACAGATACAGCTTGTTTCTCTACCACTTCTCGATCGTTAACAGAAGATAACTTGATTTTCACCATATCATATTCCTCAATCCCCGAAATTAATGGTGCATTATCAATCGCTGTATATCCCTCATACGATTTAAATTGTCGCTGAAAACTGTCCTCATATTCATATACTCCAGCAATTTTATAGGGTTTTCCTTTTATATCTATATATAAATCATCTTTCCAAGTATCGAATAGCTTTGTAAATAAATCTTCATGAAGAATCACAACAGGGGTTGCTTTTGTCAGTTCAGCCTCTGTTAGCTCACGCCCATGTACGATTTTCATCTTGGAATCTTGCATAAAATTACCTGTTGCTACATTTAAACCAAAAGAAATATCTTTTGACCCCGTATATGCTTTTATGTCCATACGTGCCTTTGGATATACGCCCTTTACACCTGGTATCACTTCTAATTGTTTTACCATTTCTGGTGTGATTTTCGTGATCTCTGTTGGAGAATCTGGATTAACATATTCGATATTGATTTCATCCAACTGCTGACTATCTGCAAGCTCTTTTTGCATCTTTGCAGTTTGCCCATCCCCCATTGCGAGAATTGTAATAATCGCACTGATTCCAATAATAATTCCCAGCATTGTTAAAATGGATCGCATTTTATGGGCAAAGATAGAAGAGATAGCCATACGTATATTTTCATTTATATTCAAATTTATTTCCTCCAATCTTGAACAATGTTTCCATCACGAATGACAATTTGACGTGCTGCAGCTTCCCCGATTTCACGATCATGAGTAATCATGATTATCGTTGAACCTTGCTTGTTTAATTCATAAAATAGATTTACAATTTGTTCACTTGTTTTCGTGTCTAGTGCACCTGTTGGTTCATCTGCCAAAATAAATTTCGGGTTATTTACAATTGCTCGTGCAACTGCAACACGTTGTTTTTGCCCACCTGACAATTCATTTGGAAGGTGGGTAGCGCGATCAGCTAAACCGACTTTTGTTAAGGCTGCTAATGAACGCTCTTGTCTTTCTTTTTTATCGGCTCCTGCATAAATAAGTGGTAATTCAATGTTTTGCAACGCTGTAAGTCGTGGCAGTAACATGAAGTTTTGAAATACGAATCCAATCTCTTTATTACGAACATGTGCAAGCTCGGTTTCAGACATATTTGAAATATTTTGCCCAGCTAATTCATAGGAACCTGTCGTAGGCTTATCTAAACACCCGATAATATTCATTAATGTTGATTTACCAGAACCAGAAGGCCCCATGATAGAAGTGAAATCTCCTTGATTTAGCGTTACATCAATTCCGTGTAATATTTGAATGGATTCTTCACCATTTTGAAAAGATTTTGTAATGCCTTGTAAATTAATCATTGCGTGGCAACCTCCATACCATCTTTTAGATTTACAGTAGGTCTAGAGATAATTTTTTCTCCTTTTTTCACTCCGGAAATTTTTGCTTCATTACCTGTTTCAAATTCAACCGTAACAACTTGTTCTTTTGCTTTTCCATCTTTTACAACAAAGACAACGTTTTTATCACCTTTTTTTAAAATGCTGGTCTTTGGAATGACTGTACCCCTTGCTTCGCCTGATTTAGTTTCTACGTATACGTGGAAACCATTTTGTAAGCCTTCACTATTGTCTAACGTCACAGTAAATGGATAACTAGAAACTGTTTTGTTTTCATCCATACTTTTTAATGGTGTAGAACCAATTTCTGTTACTTTTCCTGTCCATGTTTTACCCGCTACAGTTTTTGATGAAACTGTTATTTCTTGTCCAATTTTTACATTAGCAAGTTCAAATTCAGATATTTGACCTTGCACTTTAAATGGACCTGCATGGCGAAGTGTAATCCCGCTCATACCGTTTCTTTCATTAGAAGTTGTAACAATATCATCAATTACACCGTCAGCAGGACTCGTAACAGAAAGTGTGTTTACTTTCTCTTTTGCTGCTTTAATCATTTCATCCGCTTTTTCTACTTCAAACTTCTTCATTTCAAGTTGTGATTCTAATTGTTGAATTACAATCTCTGATGCTTTTACTGCTTCCGCAGGAAGACCAGCATTTTTATCTTTTTGTAGTTTTTGTTTTGCTACATTAATTTGTTTTGTCTGTAAAGTTACTTCTTTTTGGGCAATTTTCTTTTGCATTTCTACTTCTGTTACACCTTGTTTAACAGTTGGATCATTGTATTTAAACAGAAGCTGCCCTTTCTTTACTTCATCCCCTTTTTTTACAGCTAAATCATACGTACCTTTTGTTGGATCAAATGAAATGATTTCCATTCCATTTGGAATCACTTCACCAGCAAATTTTTGCTGATTCTCGATTTGCTTCTCTAGTACTTCGGATACTTTATAGGTCATAACTGGTTCAGAACTCCCGGCAAACGTCATATACGCCCCAGCTCCTATACCAATTGTTACCACACCAATGATAATTACTTTATTTATTTTTTTCATATTATCCTCACTTTTTTCTATATTATATTTTTGGGCACAATTTACTTTTTCGGGAATGATATATATTAGATTTCAAAATATAAACATATCTTTTTAAAATCATCGTGTTATATAAACCCAGCGCATACGGTGGGCAATATAAAAACCCCACTTGCTATTTTTAATTTCTCCTTGCCCTAACCTATGTATAGGATAGAAGAAATTAATTAAATAAAAAGTGGGGTAAAAATTAAATATTTATTAAATTTTTCAAGTCTCTTCTTTTGGCAATCTCACTTCAAATATTGTTCGAATTGCATTACTCTCAGCAGAAATCTTCCCATCATGTTGTTCAACAATGTTTTTAGCAATAAATAATCCAAGGCCCGTACTGTTTTCCTGCACTGTTCTTGCTTTATCACCTGTATAAAACATATCGAAAAGATATGGCAACTCTTCTTCTGGAATGCTATCTCCATAATTAACAATATGCACAATAACATCTCCATCTTCAACATATCCATTCATATCAACAAATTTTCCATTATATCCATATCGAACCGCATTTGTTACAAGATTTTCAAATACTCGAGCTAACAAATTCCCGTCACCGTTGATTTTTAAATGAGGTTCAACATTTAATCTAGCTTCTAATTGATTCTTCTCCAATAATGGGTATAATTCCTCATCTAGTTGTATGAGCAATTCACTTATATTAATGGATTTTTTATCTAATCTTTGTACGCCATAATTCATTCGTGTAATTTCAAACAACTCATCAATTAAACTTTCAAGTCGTTGTGATTTTGCAAATGCAATTGTAGAATAATATTCAATCTGTTCCTTCGTTAAATTCTCCTCTTTGAGAATTAAATCTAAATAACCTAGCACAGATGTTAATGGGGTTCTTAAATCATGAGCTAAGTTTACAACGAGCTGATCTTTACTACTTTCTGCAAAATCACCTCTTTCAACTGCTTCTTTTAAATTTTTACTCGCTAAGTTAATTTCACGCGCAATATCGCCGAATTCATCATTTGAAGAAATATAAATTTTCTTTGTAAAATCACCGTTAGCGAGGTGATGTATCGCATTAGAAATCTCATCAAAATATTTTAAGTATGGTTTTGTTAAAAAGAAAAAAAACAAAACAGATAATAAAATAAAGGAAATTAAAAATAAAAATAATGGAATATCTCCAAATGCCATTCCAGTTTCCCTAAATTGGTTTAAAGGATTTTCGTGAAGTACCATTGTTTTAAAATAGAATAATCCTTTATACATCATATATGTGACGACAGCTGCTAATAACATACTTAGCGCAAACAAAGCAATCATTTTAAATCGAAAACTTTTCATCATTTTAGCCATTGAAAGTATAACCTACTCCCCATATCGTTTTTATTAACTTGTTCTTTCTTTTATCTTCCCCAAGTTTTTTTCGTAAAGTACGAATATGCACCGTAACTGTACTTCCGCCATTGTAATAATCATCTGCCCATACTTGCTGAAAAATATTTTCAACACTAAATACTTTCTTCGGGTGACTCGCTAATAAATATAAAATATCAAACTCTTTTGGGGTTAATTCAATTTGCTTTCCATATACATGTACCGTCCGTCTCTCAGAATCAATAACAACGCCGCTTGTCTCTAAAACCGATGTATTCTCCTCTATTTTCAGTTGATTTAACGTAAGAAATCGGCGAAGTTGAGCGTTTACACGTGCGACTAATTCAATTGGTGTAAAAGGTTTTGTTATATAATCATCTGCGCCTAGTACAAGACCTGTCACTTTATCAAAATCAGATGTTTTCGCGCTTAAGAAAATAATCGGCATATGATATTTGGCGCGAATTTGACGCGTCACCTCATAACCATCTGTTTTTGGCATCATGATATCTAACACGACTAAATCGATTGGCTTCGATTGAATAATTCGAATTGCCTCTTCACCATCAGTTGCTTTCACGACCTGGTACCCTTCTTTTTTTAAATGTATCTCAATTAATTCAGCTATCTCCAAGTCATCATCAGCGATTAAAATTGAAATCGGTTTCATCTTATTCTCCTTTCACTTTCATATATTCTAATTTTAAATTTGATTGCTCTATTTATACCATATTCATAAGTACTAATGTGTAATTCATCCTTTCTGAGGATAGTTTAAAGTACTATTATTCTCCCAAGAAGACAAATTTCTTTTAGTATTTTTTTGAATGACTATGCACGTTGCACCAGGCTATACAATTTCACATTTCCACATAGAAATCTTATCATTTTCAGGAGGGAAACGAAAAATGTCCCTAATAAAAAATTTTAAATATGTTACTAACTTTATTCTAATATTCCCTTTACTTTTTCTTCCATTTAAAAATGCAGATCCATTATACATAGAACGTATCCCATCTAATCAAGTTTAGGCTAAAGTATCTTTAAACAAATAATAAGCAACACCAGCCGGTATTCCATCACATACATATTTATATATATATATCAAACGTCTGCGTAAATTATATCTCTTGCAACGTCAATGTCATTTTTTAAGGCATTTGCATATCCGTCAATATAATAGCTAGATTACTTTTTAGCGATACTTCTAAAGCCTCTTTATCAATCCATAGTTTCTTCTATAATTTCCAGCTCATCTTAACTTTATCTTTTATAAGTACATACTTTATCTACTCCTGGAAAATAAGCTGTTAATTTGTCTTTATCTTGTACCATTTTTTGTTTTTGAGTAAAATTGTTTCCATAATCAATGTTTATCCACTCATTATCTAACCAATTGTATGTACCTAAATTTTTATATTTATCTGACACTTTTTGAGTATACATTTTTATTAACCATATAGTTTTCTTTTTTTTCGTTTCTGAATTAACTTCTATTTTCTCGATAAACTGGTAAGAAATTGGACAATTATTATCATTATCCGATAATCTCCAATTCCCATTTAATTGCTTATTACTACATCCAATTAGTAATAAACTGAAGCTAAGTGGAAAAATTAGCGTGTTGATTTTTTTCATTATACATTCACCCTTCATCATCACTTTTCCAAGTATTTTTAAGGGGATTACAAATCCTTCTTTAAAAAGGCACTATATGAATTCCAGCATATACTGTACCAAAAATAAAAAAAACACTTTTTCATTTCTATTCCCTCCTTGCCCCAGCATATATAGGATAGAGAAAATTAATTAAATAAAAAGTAGGGCAAATATAAAATTTTTATTAAATTTTTAAATTCTCTTCTTTTTGCAATCTTAGTTCATTACTTTCAGCAGAGATTTTCCACTTATGCAGTTCAAAAATACTCTTAGTAACATTTCATTCATGGTAACTTCATTATTATATAAATTAAATATGCTTAAAAGTATCTTTCTATAAATGATTAAAAGATTAACTATAATAAGTTCCTTGAAACTCACCGACAGTTTGTAAAGGTATACCTTTTTAAACAATCGAAGAATATCTATGAAACATTGAAACATCAAGTTTACAAAGGTAATATAAAACATTTTATAAACGTTTATTTTTAATGAATACCTTTATAAACGAAAGTGGTATAATTGTGGTAACAAATGTAAGGAGAATATCAAACGTGGCAAATATTTATGGATATATACGTGTAAGTACAAAAGATCAAAATGAACAACGCCAATTACATAAGATGATGGAAAGAGGAGTGGAAGCTCGACGTATTTTTGTCGATAAAGCAAGTGGACGACATTTTGATCGTCCTCAGTATCAATTATTACGAAAAGTATTAAGTACAGGTGATATTGTTTACATAGATGCTTTAGATCGTATGGGGCGTAACTATGATGAAGTAATTTCGGAGTGGAAATACATAACAAGGGAATTACAAGCTGATATTGTTGTTTTAGAAAATGAAACATTGTTTGATAGTCGTAAATTTCGTGAGATGGGTGATATGGGAAGATTAATGGAAGACCAATTCTTATCTTTACTTTCCTATGTTGCAGATCAAGAGCGTAAAAAAATTCATCAGAGACAAGCGGAAGGTATTGCTGTGGCCAAAGCTCAAGGAAAACATTTAGGGCGCCCTCCACTTAACCTTTCAACATTAAGCCCAAAGCAACTATTTATAATAGAAGAAACTTATCCAAAGTGGAAAAAAAGAGAAATAACGAGCGTTAAATTCATGGAACTACTAGAACTTAAGAAAAATACTTTTTATAAGATGCTCAAAGAATATGAAGAGAACAAATTACAGCCTAAATAAAGCGTATGAGCCGAATATTCCTTAGAGTAGGAAATTCGGCTCATTTTATGTCGAATTTTGCTTAACGTATATTTTCGTTAAAATGTGGGCGGGACCCCATATAGAGGAAGAGTGAAGAAATACACGGATAAACATCCTGGCATGAACCATGCAATTGAATTACGAAAACATACCAAGAAAACGGTAAAGGAAATATGTCAGATTACAGGAGTGAGTCAGGCCGCTCTGTATCGTAGATTAAAAGAACTTGAATAAAGTTCTTTTTTTATTTGTAATTAAATCCCAGAGTGGCCCCTCATACCCTGAATCGTTGCCGTACCCCATCGCTATCAAGCTAAGAAAATACCACTACCCCCCTAACGAAAATTCTATTCATTATTGACTACTGATAATGAGACGTTATGTTAACCGATCATGTATAGAATATACATGGTTCCTTGTTCAATGGTCAGGTTGAACAAAGAACTTTAATTTAGATAATGCTTCTTATTCCTCCATAAAGAATGCTTTTCGCTCTGTAGTAATCCAATTCTCCAAATTGTCTTGGCTACGTTTAACAAGTCGATTCACTAGCACGTCATGCCACACATAATCCTCTAATAAATAAATATGAACAGGGTCATCTGTATAAAAAGCAACACTACGCTCATCAATTGATGGTCCATAAATCATCTCTTTAGAATCTATGGACAGAATAAACCAATGTTCTGTAGATCGGGTTTCTGTATAAGGTGTTATACGATGGATTTCTAAATTTTTAATGGGATGTTCAACATGTAGCGTAATACCTTGTACCGTGACTTTATTAGCGGCTTCAACTAGTTCTTCTTTTAACATCTCATACATATCATTCCACATCGATATGACAATACGCTTTTCGGCTTTTTTTAGTAATGTCTGACAATAACTAATTATCGTCTTATAGTCCTTTAAAGTAATCACTCGATTGTCTGCTTTTTCCTCGGAGGTTTCTAGACTTTTTAATGATTCACTTATTACTTCATAAGTGGATTTCCACTCTGATTGAGCCTTTTGCAAAAAGATTTCAACAGGTAAAGGTGAATATCGAGTGGTATCATCTATTTCTTCCTTCATGACAATTCCTTTTTCAACAAGATTACTTAATACATCATAAATTCGTGCTCTTGGAATGCCTGAGTCCTTACTCACTTGGTAGGCTGTAACAGGACCTTGTTTAACAAGGGATACATAAGATTTAGCTTCATATTCATTAAAACCTAATTTTTTGAGCTGTTGCACTATATAGTTCAATTTTTCGTCCTCCAATTGTTCTTTTCTTATATTTCCAACGTTACAGTAACCATTTACATTTAGCAAATTATTAGTTACTATTTGAGTAGTGACTACAGAAAGGTTGATTATATATGGATTTCCAATTAGACCCATCAATATTAATTATTTTAATCGTTTTTGGTTTTTTAGCTTCATTTATTGATTCAGTAGTAGGGGGCGGTGGACTGATTGCTTTACCTGCTTTATTATTTACAGGACTGAATCCAGCAGGGGCAGTAGCTACCAATAAATTAGCATCGACAATGGGGTGTGTAACTAGTAATATTGTGTTTTATCGTTCTGGTAATCTTGATTTGAAATCAGCGTTTAAATTATTTCCACTCACTTTCATAGGTTCCATAGTAGGTGCCTGGGTTGTCCATTTAATGAACCCAGAGATACTGAAACCTTTGATGTTACTAATGCTTGGTGCTGTTGCTATTTATACGATATTTAAAAAGGATTGGGGTAGTATTTCCACCCATAAGAAATTGTCCGTTCGGCACTTTATTATTTTTACTTTTTTTGTTTTTATTATTGGTTTTTATGATGGATTTCTAGGTCCTGGCACGGGTTCATTTTTAATGTTTACCTTTTTATTAATTGGGTATGATTTTTTAAAGGCAGCAGGTAATGCGAAGTTTCTTAATTTGGGAAGCAATATTGGTGCATTGTTGATGTTTATGTGTTTAGGACAAGTAAACTACACGTATGGTTTCATAATGGGAATAGCACAAATTGCTGGTGGGATCATTGGCTCCAAATTTGCTATAAAAAAAGGAAGTGGGTATGTTCGTACCCTTTTCATTACAGTAACTTGTTTATTATTAGCAAAAAATATTTATGATTATATTCAATAATTTCTAAAATTAACTTCCTATATCGAATATTATGTAAAAGAAAAGTCTCTTCAGTAAATGGACTTTTTGAGATTTCTAGATATAGCGACTGCTGATAAGTGGGGTTATGTTAACTAGTTTTGTATAGAGTATATATTTTAGTGAACTGAGAAATCATTAAAGAACAAGGAAATCTACAAATCCCCCTGTTCTTTGATGATTTTATTTATCTTTAAAACCTTTAACATTCCATTTCTGGGATATAGCAGATAACATAAGCCATGGTTCAATCATTAAGTTAATTAGGATATGAGTAACAATTGAGGCTAATATATGTCGTTCTGAAATAATGTATACAAAGGCAAGTAGACCTCCAAGAATCGTAGTAGATAATATAATAGGTAAAGCAACCTTTAATTCCCCTCTAAGCAAAACCCAAGCGCCATGAGCTAAACCAAAAATTAAGGCGGAAACAATCATTTGGACTATCACGGAATAACCTTCATTGTTTATCCAGTCCATTAACACTTGTCTAAATAATATTTCTTCTACGATACTTGATACGATGGCAGCCCAAATCCCGATTATCTTTAGCCAAGAAAATGTAAATAATCGTTCTCCTACAAAAGGCACTGCCTTACTCGTATAGAAAACATAACCAAACGAGATGAAAATAACTAATAGCCAAGCAATTGGATAGTCAAAAGCATTAGAGTTAATTCCTAACCTATGTTCAATAAATCTTTGTGGATTACCTATAAACCAGAAGATTATACAACTAGTCAAAGCTACAGACAAGGTACCTAATACTAGGCCTGTTAACTTCTCGTCTTTAGAAGAAACTTTATGATTTACACGTTTAATTATATTATTCCTAGTCAAGTTGTCATCTGTCATTATTTCACCTCCAAATAATTTCAAATATCTTTCAACCAATAGACAAATTAAAGATTAATCTCTAAGCCTATAATATACCATATATGTCATATTAAGTATTTTTTAAAAGTTAATTCTAGAATGTAGAGTTTTGCTTTTCCTTGTTTGTTTACAACGTTTTGAATGTGTACTTTTTTTATCATTTTTGATGATATTAAGGGAATTGGTTTTGGGTTAATGTTCTAGGGGATTTGAAAGTAAACTAATATCTAAAAATTTACTTTCATTTTTTCTTGGAAATATTTCAATTGAAAAACTGAAAATTAAAATATTTAAATGTATAATAAAGTAAAGAAGATATAGAAGAAATAAATAGAGAAGAGGGAATATCATATGACTAGTTTAAAAAATGTTCTTGAGCTTGATTTTGCATACCTTGAAACCTTTACTAGCCGAATAGAGAAATCATGGGGGTCTATATTTTGTAATGAAAGCAACCCATATTATTATGATGCAAATCATGCACATGTAAGTGTAGTAAGTTTAAATCCACAAATGATAGTAGATGAAGTAGTGCATTTCTATAAAACTAAAAATATAGTACCTAGATTTTATATATACAACTTAGATATGCAAGAAAAACTGATTTCTGAATTACAAATAAAGAATTTTGGATTTGAAGAATTAATAAGTCCAGTCCAATTATGGAACAAGAAATTAACTAAAAAAGATAAAAATGAAAAAGTTACTATTGAAAAGGTATCTGAGTTAAATTTTGAAGAAGCTTTAGATATTGAATGTAGTATAAAAGAGTTAGGGGGCGAAGTTAGAAAAAAAGCTTTTCAAGATGAATTCCACCATCCAGCATTCACTCATTATCTACTTAGATACAATGGAATAGCATGTTCCATCGCTTGTATTTTTGAACATGAAAAACAAGCCCGAATGGAAAGTGTAGCTACAATTGAAAAGTTTAGAGGTAAAGGGTTAATAGGTGAACTTATTCACTTTATTCAAAGCGAAATAATGAATAGAGGACTAGATAATCTTTGGGTGATTCCAATTAACGAAAAAGTAGAAAAAGTTTATGAAAAGTATGGATTTGAAACAGTAGAAAAAATTAAAACGGGACATGCGTTTTTAGAAGGAAAAAGTATTAAAGAAATTCACGAGGGATAGAAAAAATCAATTTATTTTGCTAAAAAAATATTTAGTTAACAAGTGTATTGAAAGTAAACTAATATTTAAAAGTTTACTTTCGTGTTTATAATAAATAAAAAGCACTTTTTAATTTTAAAAGTGCTTTAACTTGATGTTGATGTGACGGAACCTCAAGTATATAGAAATTTAAAAAAGTCCCTTTAGATATTATAAAAGGATTTTTTAGTAATCAAACTTCATTCCAATCCTATAGAAACCCCACAGAGAACACTAATGTTTTCTGTGGGGTTTGTTTATTTCAAAAGAGCTTGGGGGAAAACTCATTTTGATCAATTTTATTTTTCTAATACATCTGAGCGAATTAATTTTAACTCATCTGTTTTAATTGCACCTGTTGAAGTTGATGATGGTTTTACTTTTGTAGCTGTATCTCAAAAACGGCTGCCTTCCCTAAATAGATTGGAGCCTAATACATATCAAGTCGGAGAAAGCCACCTTAGGGTGTCTTTTCTTTTTTCAAAAGGACCACCTCAATTAGATTGTAACAACATAAAATAAAGCGTATCCGTGAAAACACATGTGTATCCCTATGTTTTTCCCTCTTAACGTAATTTACTACACTAGTAAATTACTCATAACGTAATGCGTCGATCGGATCTAATTTCGCAGCTTTGTTCGCTGGAATTAATCCGAAGATAATACCGAGCGTCATGGAGAAGAGCACGCCTCCAACAACTACTTGCCATGAAACAAGGGGTGGCCAGTTTGCGAATGACGAAACAATATGTGCGCCACCATAACCAAGGCCGATTCCAATTAATCCACCAAGAAGCGTCAACATAACAGCTTCAATTAAGAATTGTAACAAGATTTTACTACGTGTTGCTCCAAGCGCTTTACGTACCCCAATCTCACGTGTACGCTCCGTTACAGATACGAGCATAATGTTCATAACACCAATACCACCAACGACTAGCGAAATACCTGCGATACCACCGATAATCATTGTCATGGTATTTGTCATTTTGGAAATACCATCTTGAATTTCTTTTAAGTTCATTACTTCATATTTACCTGTAAATTCACTTGGCTTACGATTATTTAATACCTCAGCTGCCTTCTTACCAGCGACTTCTAAATGGTCAACATTTTTCGCCTGCACAGAAATATTTTCAATTTCATCTTTTCCATATAGAGTTGGCCATAGTGTTAATGGAATAAGAGCTTCAGAATCTCCTCCCATTCCCATAAACCCACCTTCTGCCTCATATACACCAATGATTTGCATCGGTTGGCCTTTTATTTCAATGATTGCTCCAACTGGATTTTCTTTTTCAAATATCTTCTTTTCTACACCTGTACTAATCATGATAACGTTATTTCCCTGTTCAACATCCGTGTCATTTAATGAGCGACCTTTTTTCACCTTCACTTTATTTACGGCAAAATATTCACTGTCTAACCCTTTAATGTTCACCATATCTTTTTTATCATTGACATCAAGTGTTTCCATATTCGAATTCGTCTTAATTACATGCGCAATCTCTGGAAGTTTTTTTATTTCAAAAATATCTTCTTCCGTCAATTTAGGTTGCCCCATTTCCCCCATAGCAAATTGATCGTTCATGTCAGGACTATAGTTAATCGAAATTACACTATTTCCAGAACCAACGAATTGTGATTTTAACGCGGCTTCTCCGCCTTGCCCAATCGCAACAACAGTAATAATGGAACCAACACCGATAATAATCCCAAGCATTGTAAGTGCTGAACGTAGTTTATGAGCTAGAATAGAAGAAAGGGCAATCTTTATACTATCTAGTAAACTCATACCGCACACCTTCTATCTTCTGTAATTTTTCCATCCCTTAGCACGATTCGACGCGAAGAATACGCCGCAACTTCCTCCTCATGCGTAACCATAACAATCGTCGTACCTTCTGCGTTTAACTTCGTGAATATATCCATAACTTGTTCCCCTGATTTTGTATCAAGAGCACCAGTTGGCTCATCAGCCATAATAAACGTTGGATCATTCGCAATGGAACGAGCAATCGCCACACGTTGCTTTTGTCCACCTGAAAGTTCACTCGGTAAGTGATGCACACGATCTAATAATCCGACTTTTACAAGCGCTTCAAGAGCCCTTTGACGGCGCTCAACTTTCTTCACACCACCATAGATAAGTGGAAGCTCTACATTTTCTACCGCTGAAAGACGTGGCAATAAGTTAAAATGCTGGAATACAAAACCGATATATTCATTACGAATAAGGGCAAGTCTTGACTCGTCCGCTGTTAAGATATTCACGTCATTCAACATATATTCGCCTTCTGTTGGACGATCTAAACAACCGATAATATTCATGAGTGTTGATTTCCCAGAACCAGACGGTCCCATAATCGAAACAAACTCACCACTTTGAATCGTTAAACTAATACCATGCAAAATCGGTACTGCAAGTTTCCCTTGATAATATGTTTTATGAATATTGGTTAACGTAATCATTTTTCTTTCACTTCCATTCCGTCATACACATTATCGGAAGGATTTTTAACCACCTTTTGCCCCACTGTTACGCCTTCAAGAACTTCTGTCCAGTCTCCGTCAGTAGAACCTTTTTTCACATTTTGTTTACGAAGCTTTCCTTTTTCTTCTACATAAACAAATGCATCATTGCCTTTTTCTACAATGCTCTTACTAGGAACCGCAATTATCTTCTTATTTTCTAAACTTACTTGTAGCGATACATGATAACCTGGAGATAAACCTTCTTGCCCATCTAGACTTGCTTTATATGTATACTGAGACATATTTTGTGTGCCTTCACCCGCGCCAGCTGCTTGCGCCATCTCTGCACTTGTTGGGAATTCACTTACTTCTGTAATTTTCCCTGTCCATTTCTGCTTACTATTTGCTTTTGCAGTTGCAGTAAATGTTTGATCCTTTTGGATTTGTGATTTTTGAAGCTCAGTTAACGTTCCTTGAATTTGGAATGG